>CANRHA010000106.1 GCA_947630315.1 uncultured Clostridia bacterium | reverse complement strand
AGCATGAGGACGAGTTCGTGCGGATGGTCGCGAAGAAATCTCAAGAGGAACTGAGCCGCAGCCTGCGAGACAGCAAGCGTGAACCGGAGCAGGCACAAGCCCGTATCCGCAAGCTGGAGATATCATCCAGCGGTTCTACGAGGACAACATCGAGGGCAAGATCACCGACGAGCGGTTCAGCCGGATGAGGGCCGGCTTCGATGAGGAGCAGCGTTCCATTGAGAGATGCGCGTCGGAATTGAAGGCGAAAATAGCCTCGCAAAAGGAGTGCAACGCTAATGTGGACAGCTTTCTCACCATCATGCGGAGGTACACGGACATCCAAGAACTGACCGCCGAACTCGTCCGCAAGTTCGTGGAGAAGGTCTATGTTTACCAGACCGAGCGCGTAGCAGGCTACAAAGTCCAGCGCATCCGCATCGTATGGAACTGTATCGGAGAGTTCGACCCGCCAGCCATAAAAGGCCGAGAAAAAACGGCATAGCCGAATTAACGACTATGCCGAGTTTTCCAGAGATCATAAATCCCTTAGTTGTACCGCCTTTAAGACAGGGCTTTTTCTTATGTTTTACTCAATATTTTTCCCCCTGAACGCCCACAGCCCCGCCATGGAAAACACGGCTATAAGCCCCGCAGAGCAGAGCGGAAGACCCTTCGGGCAGCGCTCGTAGCCGTCCGGCGGGCGGCCTTCAAGATACGCAAGCGCCTCGCCGGAATATAAATCGAGCGCGCCGATGGGGTTCAGGGCGTTGAGAAATTTCACCCGCCCGAGCTTTTCCGCAGAAACAATATCTCCCGGCGGCTCGGGGGTCATCCCGACATCGGCGCCCGCTTCGAGCCGCGCGTATATCTGCGTGTAAAACTCGGTTTTTATCTCGTTTTTGTAGATGAAATTCCCGGCCAGCTCCGAGAAAAACAGCATCGCAAACACCGCCGCAAGGCTTATCACCAGCGCGGGGTTATGCGACTTTGCCGAAAAACTCACCGCTATTGCCAGCGCGGAAATGCTTAATCCCGCTAACGTCATAAGGATCCCCAGCCGCAAAAGCCAGAGGGCGTATTTTCCGAATACGTCTCTATGACCCGCCGCGAAGCCCAGCCCGAAAGCGGCATAGACCGCCGCGCTTGCCGAAAGCCCGGTAATAAGCTCGCTCAGATACACCTGCGCTTTTGTTCGCCCGACGGCTATTTTGTTGATGAACGTGCGGCACTCCCATTCTTTTGATACGCTCATGACCGCGAGGATCACGCTTATGACTATCGGCGCGCCGCCGAGAAGCTGAACGTCTGCGCTTCCGCCCGGTCCGAACTCTATTCCGCAGATAATCCCCAGCGCGGCCGAGAGCGCCAAAGCCGCCCAAAGCCCCGCCGAATGAAGATAATTTTTCGCCGATGCGTTTAACAGGCATAACATTTTATCACCCCGTCAGAAGATGTTTTTTCTTTTGAAGGCCGCCATTCCCACGCCGGTGAAAACGGCCGCCGCCGACAGGCTGCATATAATTACCCTTGAACAGCCGGAAGGGGTCCCGAGTATGGTTTCAAGCATCGAAGAAGTTGGCAGGACGGCCTCAAAAAAGCCGAGAACAGACCTTGCCGCCCCGCCGACGTATCGGAAATTCTCAGCGCCGCCGGGCAAAAATTCCGGCTCGGAATATTTCATATACGCGATCACTCCGAAGGCAATCATCGCCATCGATACGAGTATATTAGAAACCGCCGCCGAGGCCGTTTTTGAGCAGAGCATGGAAGTCATCGTGAACAGCGAGGCCGAGCCGACGGTAGTTGCAAACGCGCAGACAAGCCCCATGGCGAACGAATGCGGGATAAATACCCGGCCCATGAACAGATACCCCGCCGCAAAGAACGCGCACAGGTGAGTTATCAGTACGGCAAGGCCGGCGAGGCAGCAGATGAAAAGGTTTGAAAGGTAGACGCTCTCGCGCGTGCGCCCGACGGAGATTTTATTTCGCAGGGTGCCGTCCGAGTAGTCGGTGCCGATGTAAAACCCGCAGAAAACCGCCGCCGCGACGCATAGGTAGGTCATCGGCATATACACCGACAGCCCGAGGTTTTCATTTACGCTGCCGAAGCGGCATATAAGCCAGGCTAAAAAGGTTCCCCAAACCGCCTCGGCCGCAACGAGCAGCCGGAATATCCTGCTCTTTAAAAGTCTGACGCCCCCGGCGCAAAGCAGATTGCCCATGACGCACCTCCTATTTCAGATCCTTCCTGCCAAAGGCTGCGGCGCCGAGGGCGGTGCAGGCGGCGATTATACAAGCCGAGGCGCAGAAGGAATACGCCTGCATGTCGAGCTGTTCGTCGTCCGAGTCGGCTATGTTGGCCAAAAGTATCGCCTGGCCGCTCGGCAGGGCGTTCAGCACCCTTTTACATGCCGTCCGCCCGGGCTCGGCGATGTAATCCGCGTTCGGGTGAGGGGAGAGCGGCTTCATTACCGTGTTGCCGTCATCGTCGGCGATTATCTCCACGCCGCTTGAAACCGTCTCAGGTTCCATAAGCAGGTTGTAAAGAAGGCTTCCCGCAAGTATCATCGCGAGGGCGAGCATTATTTCTATGATCGCGACCGCAGCCTTGTTGGTTACAATATGACTCACAAGGCAGAGGACCGCCGAAAACGCCGCGCAGAACAGCATCGACTTTATCACCGAAAGAAGCCAGCCCGCTATGCCTATTTTCCAAACGCCCAGAACCGGCAGCGCCGACATCGCCCCGATATGCCACGCCGCGCAGATCACAAGCGATCCGCCCGCCGCGGCAAGAAAATCGGCGAGATAAATTTTTCCGCGCCTGTTGCCTACGGTTATCTTGTTGCGCATGGTTCCGTCCGAGAACTCCGTTCCGAGGTATAGGGATATGAACACCGGCAGGATCATTAGCACCACCGGGCCGTGATCGAAACAGAACCGCTCCGAAACTGCGCTGAAATAGTGTTCCGCGTCGGCGACGAGCTTTTTGGCGCCGTCGTATGTCGCCCATGCCGAATATATAAGGGTTGCCGCCGCAAGTATCCAGAAAAGGCGGCTTTTGAACAGTCGGTTAAAATTTGCCGAAATAAGGTTTCTCATATCTTAGCCCTCCTTTATTTGCCGATAAGGCTTATATAGTAGCTTTCAAGGCTCTCGTCCTTTTCGGCTGCCGATATGAGCTCGCAGTTCTCGGCGGAAAGCGCGTTTGTAAGCGCGGTTATATTTATCTTTGCATATACGTCGGCCTCGGTCTCTGAGAGTATCTTATATTCCGCGTTCATTTTGTCAAGGACCCTCGCCAGAGCCGGAGTATCTGTGACTTCTATCCTCATGCACTTGCGGCAGGCGGCTTCAAGCTCCTCGGCGGATATCTCCTTTACAGTCTTGCCGCCGTCGATGAATCCGTAGTGAGTTGCAAGCTTTGAAAGCTCGTCCAAAATGTGACTCGAGATCAGCACGGTTATGTTTTTCTCGCGGTTGAGTTTCAGGATCAGCTCGCGAATCTCAACTATTCCCTGAGGGTCGAGGCCGTTTACCGGCTCGTCAAGAACCAGAAAATCGGGGCTGCCGCAAAGGGCTATGGCTATCCCGAGGCGCTGGCGCATTCCGAGGGAGAAGTTCTTTGCCTTTTTCCTACCTGTGCCCTCAAGCCCGACAAGCTTGAGAATTTCATCTATCCCGTCAAAAGACGGCAGACCCAGGACGCGGTACTGCTGTTTTAAGTTTTCACTCGCAGACATATCAAGATAAACCGACGGCGTTTCAACGACCGCGCCCATTCTTCGGCGCGCCTTTGAAATTTTTGAACTGCGATGCTCTACGCCGTACAGGGTGTAGTCGCCGAGGGTGGGGTTCTGAAGCCCGCATATTATGCGTATGAGGGTGGTTTTGCCCGCGCCGTTTTTTCCCACAAGCCCGTATATCGCGCCTTTCGGTACCTTTATACTAAGCCCCGCAAGCGCGCGGAATTTTCCGTAATCCTTATAGAGCGAGTTTGCCGTAAGAACATATTCCATAGCTATTCTCCTTTTTTGATGCCGCAGGGTATGCGGCCCTGCGGATAGTCGGGTATATCCCGCGATGAATATAATACGCCCCGGGGGTTAAGAAAACGGTTAAGGAAGTCGTAAAGATTCGGTCAAAATTATTTTTTCAGCTTAAAGCCTATCCCCCAAACCGCCTCTATGTAGTCTTTGCCGGAGGCTTCGCGGAGCTTTCGCCTGAGGTTTGAAATGTGTATTTTCAGGGAGCTGTCGGTGCAGTCAGGGGTGTCGGCGGAAATTTTATCGAGCAGCTGAGATTTTGTGAATACCTGCGCGGGTCTTTGCATCAGTAGTTTTAAGATGGCGTATTCGGTTCGGGTGAGTTTTACCGGCCGCCCGGAGGCTTCTACGGTGTGGGAGGATGTGTCTATTATAATGCCGTCAAACTCTAAAACGCCGCCCTCGCCGCCGGTCGAATCCCTAAGCTGAACGGCTATTCTGGCGGCAAGCTCGTTGAGGTCGAAGGGTTTGGTGACATAATCCCGGGCGCCGCTTAGCAAGAGATCTACCTTTGAATCGGCGTCGGCCTTTGCGGATAGAACTATGACGGGAATATCCTTTATTTTCGGGAGAAGCTCCTCGCCGGAGAGTCCGGGAAGCATGAGATCGAGCAGGATAAGATCGGGGCGTTTTGATTCAAGGACCAAAAGCGCCTCGGTTCCGGAATAAGCTCTGAGGGTCGAATACCCCTCGCGGCCCAGGGCCTCGCAGAGCATATCGCCGATATAAACGTCGTCGTCGATTATGAGAATTGTCTTCATGACAGCGCCTCCTTTAAGACCATTATATAATACCCGCCGTGAAATCTCAATAAAAATCGGCGGAAAACCCCTCCCGCCGCAAAATCTTAACCGTTTGTTTACTTTTTGCGATCATTTTAAATCTTCCCCGAAACTCTGATATCTAATATCTAACATCTAACACCTATTATCTATTGCCCTCTTGATTTTTTCCCGCAGGTGTGATATACTGCATACAATACATAAAAGCTTCGATCGGGAAGAGTAGCCGGATATGCTGCGCAAAAGAGAGCGGGGAGGGTGTGAAACCGCGCGCGGCAGGCGGTGAAGTGCGCCCGTGAGCCCGGCGGAGGAAATGCCGCCGCGTTTGGCCGCGTTAAGGCCCCTAAAGCTACAAATCGGAGTGGAACCGCGAGCTATCGCCTCCCTTATGTCGGCGCTGCCGGCGGGGGAGGCTTTTATGTCGGCGGCTTCTACATTCCGCCGCGTCATTCGCTGCAACCTGATCTTCGACATCTGATTTTTACATCCGTATTCTCAGCGTGCCGAGGCCCCGGAAGCCCCCTGGCGGGGCTTCGCCCCGCCGGCCCTGCGGCCCGAAGGGCCGCGGGGCAGCCCCCGGCGGAGCCGGGGGCGCGGGGGCTTCCGGAGGCCGGGGCGAGCAGAAAATTTTGAAAAGAGGTATGCGTGTTGAACAAAAGTTCGCTTTTGGCCGTGCTCAGAGACGACGTCAACTCTATACGCGAGCGCGACCCTGCGGCAGGCTCGGACATCGAGATACTGCTGACATATTCGGGGCTTCACGCGGTTATGATCTACCGCGTCGCTCATAGGCTTCATGTAAACGGCTTTAAAACCGCCGCAAGGGTAATTTCCCAGCTCGGCAGGCTTATAACCGGCATCGAGATCCACCCGGGCGCAAAAATAGGCAAAGGTCTTTTTATTGATCACGGCTCGGGGGTAGTTATAGGCGAGACCGCCGAAATAGGCGACTACTGCACCCTCTATCAGGGGGCGACGCTCGGCGGGACCGGTAAGGGCAAGGGCAAGCGCCACCCCACGCTCGGCAACAACGTCATGGTCGGCTGCGGGGCAAAGGTCCTCGGGCCGTTCAAGGTAGGGGATAACGCAAAAATAGCCGCCAACGCCGTCGTTCTTGAGGCCGTGCCCGAAAACGCAACGGCCGTAGGCGTGCCCGCAAGGGTAGTCCGCAGAAACGGCGTCAGGGTGAACGATCTGGACCAGATACACATTCCCGACCCCGTTTCTCAGGAGCTTTGCCGCCAGAGGGCGAGGATAGAACAGCTTGAAGCCAAGATAAAAGATCTTAAAAATACAGAGAAGGATGAGTTAAAATGAAGCTTTACAACAGCCTTACCCGCACCAAGGACGACTTTAAGACCCACACCCCCGGCAGGGTGGAGATGTACACCTGCGGGCCTACG
>CANRHA010000105.1 GCA_947630315.1 uncultured Clostridia bacterium | reverse complement strand
CGACACTGCGGAGTCTCTTCTAAAGTTCAAGGAAGCCTGCGACAACTACGGTGTTAAATTCAGAGTGGTGAGCTTTATCGGGAGCAGTGTGCGTTTTGAGGAGCTTGGCTACGAGGATATCTATGAGGAAGGCTTGGCGGAAAGAATACAGGCTGCGGAGCAGATGCTGGAAGCGTACTTTGCGGGGATGGACGGGTAGCTTCTGCGTATCCGCAGCCCCGGGCGAAGCCCCGGCGGCCCTCCGGGCCGCCGCCGCGCGCACGAGTGCGCGGGGCGGGCTTCGCCCGGGGCCACAGCAGCGCAGAAAGTACGGTCACGCAGGGCGCAAAGCCCACTAAACCAGCAAAAGCAGGTGAAGCGCACCTGCTTTTTGCATATAGACATTCGTTTTTCCTTGCAGCAAAGCTTCCTAAAAGCTATACAAACCGTAATCCTATTACTCCTTGTTATCGTCGTCCTGCGGCTCGTCCTCGGCAGAATCCGGCGCCTCATTTCGCTTTGGCGCTTTAAAGTTAGCAAGAGGGGAGTTCTCCGCAGCTTTTTTTCGGTCATCGTCCGAGAGGTGAGTGTAGATCTGCGTTGTTGCAACGCTTTTATGGCCCAGAACGTCCTTTAAAACCATCGGGTCAACGCCGCCGTATTCATACATAAGCGTAGCGGCCGTGTGGCGCAGTTTATGGGTCGATATTCCCAAGTTTCCAAGCCCGGCGCGCTTTAGCTGATCCTCAACGATCCGCTGAACGCGGCGGTTTGAGAGCCTTTTCTGGCCGTATGAATTTCCCGAAATAAACAGCGCGTCAGGTTCGTTGGGAGATTTCGGCCTGACCTTTAGATAGTCGTTCAGCGCCGAAATACAGGCGTCATTTATATAGATGATGCGTTCTTTCTGGCCCTTGCCGAACACGCGCAGAGTCCGCGCAGATTCGCTGTAATCGCCGATATTCAGCCCGACGAGCTCCGAAAGCCTCATTCCGCAGTTCAAAAAAAGCGTAATTATGCAGAAGTCGCGCTTCTGGTTTTTACTGTCAATTTCTGACAAAAGCTGCTGACTCTGTTCAAGCTGCAAAAATTTCGGTAGCTTCTGAGCAGACTTCGGGTGTTCAAGCTGTTCGATAGGATTTGATTTTATGAGCATGGCTTTTTTGGAGAGATACTCGTAAAACTGGCGGAGAGATGAGGTCTTGCGGGAACGCGCATCGCTTGAATTATCACGCTTGTCCATGAGAAAATTCATATACTCATAAGCGCCGTTTAAAGTAAAATTCTCCACATACGACAGCGGAACATCTTTAATAGAAATTGTTTCAAAATCGGTATCTTCCGGAACATCTCCGTTATAAACTTTGAGATAACGCAAAAATGTGCGGAGATCGATATAATATTCGTTTTCAGTGCGTTCCGTATGATTGCGGACAACGCGCACATATGTGAGATAATCCCGCAGATACGGCGGGCAATCTTTCTTAAATTCTTCTTTCATATATTATCCTCGGGATTATAGTCCTTTTCCGCTCCCCTAATGTGCGCAAAATTTTTATTTTGCGCACATCTCCCTGTATACTTTTGTCACTCCCCTCATCGGTTTATTTCAGTTCTACCACGGTCACGCCGTCTTCGCCCTCGCCGTAAACGCCTTTGCGAGACGACAGAACCGACGGGTGCTTTCTGAGCCTGTTCCGCACAGCCGCCTTAAGCGCGCCGGTTCCTTTGCCGTGGATTATCGTAACAACTTTGTTTCCGCTCATCAGCGCCCGGTCAATGAACGCGTCAAGCTCATACAGACCCTCGTCGACCGTGTACCCTCTGATATCAAGTTCCAGCTCCGGCCTGCGCGTGGTTCTGCTCTCTGTGCTCTTGCTGATCTCTCCGCTCGGGATCTTCTTATTATTAAATGTAACCTCTTTTTCGATCAGCCTGAGCTTCGACACATGGACCTTCGTCTTCATTATCCCTACCTGGACCATGACGCTGCCGCTCTGATCCGGCGGAGAAATTACTATTCCGCGCTTGTTGCCGTCAACTATCGTCACGTCGTCGCCTTTCTTCAACGGTCTTGGTAGAACATATGTTTCGCCTTGTTCACTCAGCTTTGCCGCTTCATCGTAAAGGTTGTTAATTTGTTTTTTGTACTGCATTTTCTGCTCGGAGACGCGCTTGGAAAATTCCTCCTTATCCTTTGCCTTGCGAATTTCCTCAAGCTCGTCCATAAGCTGCGCCGACTGCCTTGACACCCTTTCGATTATCGAACGCGCCTCGCGCTTTGCAGCCTCGACCTCTTTGTCCTTTGATTCCGCAAGCTTTTTGCGCTCCTCCGATATCTCGTTTCTGAGGCGTTCCGTCTCGGCCCTGTACTGTTCGGCGAGCTTTGTGTTTTTTTCAAGCTGCTGGCGGGTGGCTTCAAGGTTATCGAGTATCTGTTCAAACCTGCGCGACTCCCCTGTCAGCATCGCTTCTGCCGATTTTATGATATCTTCATCAAGCCCGAGCCTTGCGGAAATCGCAAACGCGTTTGACTTGCCCGGCGAGCCGATTATAAGCCTGTATGTCGGCATGAGCGTCTTAACGTCAAATTCGCAGGAGGCGTTCTCCACGCCGTCAGTCTCGAGCGCGTACATCTTAAGCTCCTGATAGTGCGTTGTCGTCACAAGCTTCGCGCCGAGTTCCTTTATTCTCTCTATGATAGCGACCGCAAGCGCGGCGCCCTCTACGGGGTCCGTTCCCGAGCCAAGCTCATCTATAAGAACAAGAGATCGGCTGTCAACGGTATTGAGTATTTCAACGACCTTGTTCATATGAGAAGAAAACGTAGAAAGGCTCTGCTCTATGGACTGCTGATCGCCTATATCAACAAGGATTTTCTCAAAAACCGTGACCTTGCTGCCGTCTGATACCGGTATCATCAGCCCGCACATGGTCATAAGCGTCAGAAGTCCGACGGTTTTTAAAATTACCGTTTTGCCGCCGGTGTTCGGGCCGGTTATTATCATGCTGTTGTATTCAAGGCCGAGTTCAAAATCAACGGGAACGACCTTGTTTTTGTCTATAAGCGGGTGGTGGGCCTTTTTGAGGATCATCTCACCGTCGTCGCTTATTTCGGGAACCGTGGCCGCCATTCTCGCGCCCAAATTTGCCTTTGCAAAGTAAACGTTAAGCGCAACGCAGGCGGTATAATCCGAGGCGAGCTGCTCGGCAAACCCGGCGCAGTCGGCGGATAGTTCCTTTATTATCCGCTCTATTTCCTCCTGTTCGCGACCCTTTAAGATGGTTATCTCGTTGTTGGCCTCGACTACCGCTATCGGCTCGATAAAGTAGGTCTGTCCGCTGGCCGAGGTGTCGTGTACAAGCCCCGCCACGGCGTTTTTGTGCTCAGATTTCACCGGCAGAACGTATCTTCCGTCGCGCATGGCTATAAAACTGTCCTGCAAGTAATCCTTAGAATCTGCCGACTTTATTATTTTATCGAGGCTGTCTCTGATTTTTGCACTTGCGTTTACTATTTTTCTGCGGATAGACGCAAGCTCGGGGCTGGCGTTGTCGCTTATCTCTTCCTCGCTGACGACCGCGTTTGTTATCTTGTCGTTGAGGTGCTTGTTGTCAAAGAGGCATTCAAACAAAAAATCAAGTTCATAATCGCCTTCAAGCTGCCGCCTCCATGACAGAAGCGCCTCGGTCTGCGTGAGCATTCTTGAAACGTCAAGAAGCTCCTTAAGGCTGAGCTGAGCGCCGCTCTTTGCGCGATTTGCAATTTCGGCTACGTCGGTAAACCCGAAGAATGACGGCACGCCTATCTTTGCAGACGCGGAATACGCCGCAAATGTGCGGGCGTTTTCGGTTTTTACCGTGTCAATGTCGCAGCAGGGCTCCAAAGAGGCGGCTATATTCCGCGAAGCCTCGTTAGAGCACTCCCCTGCCAGCATTTCAAGTATTTTATGTAGTTCAAGTGTTAAATAATGTTCGTTCATAGTTTATCCAATCATTACAGACTTAAAAAAGTCAAGCGTTGAAAAGCGTCTGTCAAGCTGAAGCTCGGCGTAGCGCTCGGTTATGTTGTTCAGCGGAACAAGGTACTCGCGCTGAATTATAAGGTTAAAAAGCTTTTTCATGTCGGTGAGGGCAATATAGCGTATATAGTGAAGCAGCCTGGCGTCGACGACCTCGACGTCGTGCAGATCCCTGCTGCCGAAGCAGTCTTCACAGTACAGCCTCCCGGCTTTGAGGTCAAACTGCATCTGTTGGGCGCTGTATTTCAAACATTCGCAGCAGCCGATGAGGTTCGGTATAAGGCCGATCTCCGAGAGAAGCCGCAGTTCAAATATCGATTTTAACGCCAGCGGCTCGCGGTTTCCGAGGGATAAAAAGTGCAGAGAATTGAGTGCAAGCCTCATGACCTCGTTGTTGGGCGCCTCCTGCGTCGCTATATAAAGAAGCATTTCTGCAAAGTAGTTTGCAAGCGCAAACCTCTCGATATCCCGGCTGAGGTCGTAAAACATCCGTATAGGCTCGGCGCTGTTTAATGAATACCTTCCGCCGCTGTCGTTTAAGCAGTATTCGGCGTAGCAAAAGCATTGCGATACCGAGGCGTTTTTGGAATTGGGCTTTTTTACGCCCTTTGCGCTTACCTCGATAAGCCCGGCTTTGTCGGTGAGAATATCAAGGAATTTGTCGTTTTCGCCGTAGCTTCTCTCCCGAAGGACAAGCCCTTTTAACGTCACAAGAATTGTTCTCACCGCCTATTACAGATACTTCTTTATATTTTAAGTAATCCGAGACCGAACCGGTAGCTTCAAATTTTTCCCATAAATCCTTCATATCATGACACCACACTTGCATTTTTAAAGACCGTCTTTAAAAATATCATCTGCCAAGCGGCGTCAAAATATAAGTGGAAAAATCAGTCGTTGGCAAGACCGAAGTTTTTTATAAGGCCCTCGCGGTTGCGCCAACCCTCTTTTACCTTTACCCAGAGCTGAAGGTTTGCCTTTATCATAAAGAACCGCTCTATGTCTATTCTCGCGAGCCTGCCGACCTTTTTGAGCATCGCCCCGCCCTTGCCGATAACAATTCCCTTGTGTGAATCCTTTTCGCAGTAAATCGTGGCGACAATATCCAAAATCGCCTCGCCGCTGCGCAAATCGTGCTCGTCCATCGAGTCTATCCCTACGGCGATTCCGTGCGGAACCTCGTCGCTCAAAAGTTCAAGAAGCTTTTCACGGATTATCTCCGCGGCGATCACCCTTTCGGGCTGATCGGTGAACTTGCCCTCGGGGAAGTAATGCGGGGCCTCTACGGCGTACTCGCTCAGTTTATTTAGGATTATATCAAGCCCGTCCTTCTGCATTGCGGATATGGGTATTACATCGGCAAAATCGTAAAGCGCGGAGTATTCGGCAATAACAGGCATCAGCGCGGTTTTGTCGCTGAACAGATCGACCTTGTTGACGACAAGTATTACCGGCGTTTTGTGGGATATCTTGCCCAAGAGCGCTTTTTCCTGCTCCCCTGCCCTCTTTTCGGCGTCAACGACAAGCAGCACGGCGTCAATAGAACTTACCGAGCTGTCTATCGCCTTTATCATGTGCCCGGCGAGCTTGTCCTTTTCCTTAAGTATGCCCGGGGTATCTATAAAAACATACTGCGTATCGCCGTCTGTGAGAACCCCGGTGATCTTTGTCCTGGTGGTCTGCGGCTTTGAACTTACCGCGGCTATCTTCTCGCCTATTAGGGCGTTCAACAAAGACGACTTTCCCGCGTTCGGCCTGCCGAGAATCGTTATAAAAGCACTTTTTGTCATACGTCTAATCCCTTGTCAATCCTATTTTTTCAAGCGCAGTCTTTTCGTGCGCCCTCATAATGTCGCCGTCGCGTTCCTCTATGTGATCGTACCCCAAAAGGTGAAGCATAGAGTGCACCGTCAGAAATCCGACCTCGCGTTCAAAGCTGTGCCCATACTCGCGCGACTGCTCCTCAGCCCTTTCAAGAGATATCACTATATCCCCCAAAAGAAGCCTGCCCGTCTCGGGGTCGGTATCGTATTCGCCGTTTTCGCCCATCGGGAAGGAGAGAACGTCGGTGGCCCTGTCGATGTTTCTGTACTGCCTGTTGTACTCCCTTATGGTGCGGTTGCTCACAAAAGTGACATCTACCGAAGCGGGATCAGAAAAGCCCTCGCAGCTTAAAACGGCGGCGCAGCATTCCTCAACAAGAGATTTAAGCTGAGCGGCGGCAGAGATCTTTCTCTGGCGGTTGTAAAAATTTACTG
>CANRHA010000104.1 GCA_947630315.1 uncultured Clostridia bacterium | reverse complement strand
GGCGCTGCGTAGCCGAAGGCCCCGGGCGAAGCCCCGGCGACCCCGCAGGGGTCGCCGCCGCGCGCTCCGCGCGCGGGGGCCGTTCCGCAGGAACGGCCCGGGCTTCGCCCGGGGTACGGCTACGCACCCGCCCATGATAGGAGCAGAAGCCCCGCGCCAAGGTCGCTGCCTGCGCAAAGCCCGCTTAAGAAGCGCCCCGCCCTGCCCGCCGCCGTTTCGGCCGCGCCTCAATGGAATGTATTGCCAACGCCGCAAATCAAATTTCGTGACCCCATACCGCCTTTTTGCCGCAAATGACGCTTTTCTGTCATCTGCGGCGAGTTTTTTTCGTAAATTTTT
Organism: uncultured Clostridia bacterium; assembly: GCA_947630315.1. Lineage (GTDB taxonomy): Bacteria > Bacillota > Clostridia > Oscillospirales > Ruminococcaceae > Faeciplasma. Next base: position 5,924 of record CANRHA010000104.1, on the reverse strand, counting down.
TTTGCCGCTGCAATATTTTCAATTCCCGGGGAGTATTACTTATATACCGCCTAAATGCGCGGTTTCCGAAATTCTTAAAAATTATTAAATTTTGATTACACTTTATTCCTTACTATTGTAATTATCAACATGATGTGGTATAATGACCCGTGTAAACCGCGAATATAGTAGTTTGCAATAAAGAAGAGGTGAATGCTTAAATGGCGGAACGTGTTGCTGCCGCGAGGCCGGCAATAGAGATCAAGGGGCTTACTAAAATATTCCTGCTTGGCCGGGAGAAGGTCGCCGCGCTGAACGGAATAGACCTCGAGATCTTTGAAAACGAAATAATCTGCCTTTTGGGTACGTCCGGTTCCGGCAAGTCTACTCTTTTGAACATGATGGCCGGGCTTGAAAAGCCTACCAAAGGTTCGATCACGATTTTCGGCGAGAGGGTAGACAAAATGAGCGAGCGCAAGCTTGCGATGTTCAGGCAGAAGTATATGGGCTTTGTTTTCCAGTCGTATAACCTCTTGCCTAACCTCACGGCGATCGACAATGTGAGCCTTCCGCTTGCGTTTGCCGGGGAGCGCCGGAAATCAAGGACGCAAAAGGCAAAGAAGATGCTGAAGCTCTGCGGCCTCGGAAAGAGAATGAGGCACAAGCCCACGCAGATGTCGGGCGGCCAGCAGCAGAGGGTCGGCATAGCGAGGGCGTTTGTCGGCACGCCGAAGATAGTTTTTGCCGATGAGCCTACAGGCAATCTCGACACAAAGACCACCATCGAGATCATGGAGATGATGGTGAGAATGTCGAGGGAGAACAAGCAGACGCTCGTTATCGTAACGCATGACGTTGAGATAGCGGGTTATGCCGACAGGATATACCATATAATCGACGGCAGAATAAGCGCCGTTGAGGATAACCGCGGCAAGCAGCTTATCCCGGCGGAGGTCGAGCAAAAACCCGCCGAGGCGCCCGCGCCTAAAGCAAAGGCCGCGCCGGAGGAGCCGCCGAAGATACGGAAGGCGGATGCGCCGGTAAGCCCAAAGGCGGCGGCAGCGCCCGTTAAGCCTCCCGAGCCGGCCGAGCCTATAGGCCCCGCGGATATCCCCGGGAACGCGGCGGCGGAGGTCAAAAAAGCAGAGGAAGAAATATCCGACATCCTCAGAAATTCTCAGCTTACGAGTGAAAATAAAACGGAGGAGTAATACATATGAAAAAGTTTGTTGTATTTATAGTCAGCCTCGCGCTGATGCTGAACCTGCTCGGCGTTGCGCTCAGCGCTGTTGAAAGCGATGTGCCCGTGCCCGAAACGCCGGTGGGAATAGAAGTCCTTTCGGTAAACGGCCGCAGCACCTTTGAAAACATCACGGTATACGCCGGAAACAGATTCAGCATTACCTTTATGCTCGATGTTGTTGATTTCGGCGGAAGAGTGACAGCAACCGTCAGCGGCTCGGGATTTACCGTAGACGGCTCGGTCGACAGCCGCGATTTTGACGAATACGAGGGCACCTACCTCACCCTTCCCGTTTTTGTCGATTCATCTGTTCCGACCGGCAGACACGCCGTGACCCTTTCGGTCGAATACGATGTAGACGGCGTAAAGGGGATCGCTTCAAAAGAGCTCAACATAAACGTCGTAGGCTCCACCGAAGTCACCCCTCCGGACGATTCAAACGGCAACGTCACCCTTAACATAACCTCCGCCCCGAGCGCTGCGGTCAGCGCGGGCGATACCTTTGAGGTCGGCTTCAGCTCGTCGCTCAACGCGATATACAGCGCTTTGGGCTACGGCGCAAGCGGCGTTCTGACCGTTTCGGGCGACGGCTTCTCGCTCGCGGGGGCGTATGCCGAACAGAACGTCACCTCCGGCGCAAACCTCGCCGAGATCCTTGTAGACAGCAAGGCCGAGGCGGGGAGAAAACAGGTCACTTTAACCGTTACCTACACCGTCGGCGCGGAAAAGTATTCCGCCTCGCGCACTCTTAACATCGATGTTACAAACGGCACCGAGGAGGTAGACGAATCAAAGGACAGCGCAGCGTTCAGGCTCGCCTCGGCGTCTATTCCCGAATCAAAGGGCCGCGCAAATCTTGCTACAAAGCTCTCCTTAAGCTTTGAGAACACCACCGACTTCACCGCGGAAAACGTCAAGATAACCCTCTCGGGCCTCGGCGACGTTATCCTCAACACATATACCGACACCGTAGACGTCGGAACGGTTGCCGGCAAGGAAAAGGTCAATGCCACCTTCCCGATAAAGTTCCCCGAAAAGGTTTTGAATCCGCAGACCACCCTTGACTTCACCGTTTCGTACGATACCCCTGCGGGTCACAAGGACGAGACCTTCCACGTTTACCTCCAGGCGACGGTAACCAAAGAGGACGAGGAGACCCCAGAATCGGCAACCCTCACCCCGAAGGTCATCATATCGCAGTACTCGGTCGACGTTGAAGAAGTCGTTTCGGGCGAGGAGTTCACTTTAAGCTTCACCCTTGAAAACACATCTACCGAAAAAGACCTCAGAAACATGACCGTAAACGTTATCCCTCAGGCGTATACTTCGAGTACCGGCGGAACTTCAAGCGGCCCTGTTTTCAGCTTTATCGACGGCACCAGCTCCTTCTACACCGATCTTCTTGAAAAGAGCGGCACCCTTGAATACTCGATCAGGCTGAAGTGCTCGGCTTCTGCCGGCGCGGGCAGCTACCCGATAGAGATAAACTACAACTTTGAATACGCAAACGGCGGAGGATATTCCTCGGGCAACGGCGAGATGGATATAAACCTGCCGGTAAAACAGCCGGTCAAGTTCGATCTTTTGGATTGGATACCCCCGACGGAATGCGGGCTCGACGGAACTATGATATCCTTCCAGTACTTCAACAAATCGCGCAACCCGATGACCAACCTCACGATAAGCATGGAGGGCGACTTCGACATGCCTCCGCAGTCGGTCGCTACCCTCAACGCCTCTAACGCCGATTACTTCAACGGAATGATCACCCCGAAGGCCGGCGCACAGGTGGGCGACGTTTTACACGCCGTTCTCGTATTCACATTTGAAGACGCGGCGGGCGAGGAACAGCGCAAGGAGGAGACTTTTGACGTAACCGTTACCGATTCCTCCCCGATGGACGGCATGGGCGGAGATATGGCCGGCGATTGGACTATAGACTACACCGACCCGAGTTTCGGAATGGACCCCGGCGTTGAATATGACGAGAACGGAATGCCGGTTGACGGCAGCACCGTTCAGCAGGGCGGGCTTCCGCTTTGGGCTAAGATAGCTATACCCTCCGCGGCGGTAGTTGCCGCAATAGTCGCGGCGGTCGTTATCGCGAAAAAAGTAAAGGCCAAAAAGGCCGCGCAGGCTGATGAAGACGACGATGAAGAATGAGGGCGAAGCGTAAAAAGGAGTGAGTTTTCGCTATGAGACTGTTTGATATAATCGGCTTTGCGCTCTCAAACTTCCTCAGAAGAAAAGCCCGGAGCGCCCTGACGGTTTTCGGCGTTGTTATAGGCACCGCGGCGGTCGTTATAATGCTTTCGATAGGCATAGGAATGAACAAGGGCTTTGAAGATCAGGTGAGTTCATGGGGCGACCTCAGAGAAATAAACGTCTCCGAGCGCTACAGCAACTACAACGAGGAATCCGATTCATACGAGGCAAATACCTCGCGTGTTCCCCTCGACGAGATCTCCCTTGCGGATATAAGGGCGATAGATCACGTTAAAGCCGTTTCGCCCGGAATATGGGGCTGGGGAAGCTACCTTATAAAGGACAACCTTGAAAGATGCGATTCCGCGAACATTCAGACCGTCGACGCGGCGACTATGGCGGATTTCGGCTACGAGGTCTTATACGGCAGGCTTTTGGACGAGCGCGACGTAGGCACCACGAATTTCGTGATGACCTACAACATACCCTTTAACTTTTACAATCCCCGAACACTCGGCCCGGACGAGTGGTTCAAGGGCTACTATACCGGCAAGGACGACACCGAGCTGCCCTTTGACCCTCTTGACGACAATATCAAATATCAGTTCACATGGTTCTACGGCTACGGCTCTGAGCCTATAGACTACTCGATGCCCCGAATAGTCTTGCAGGACGCAAAGTGCGTAGGTATTCTGGTGCAGAACGCTTCAGACGTTGAAAACTACGGCCAGGATTCCGACACCAACATCTACATGGACGTCGAAGGCTACAGGACCATGAACGCGGAGCTTCAGAAAAACCGCAACAAGTACTACGGGATACCCGAAGACCAGGATACGATTTCATCCGACGTAGTATGGGTAGGCGGCGGAGGTCAGTCCTCCTCGGTAGTTGAGGGCAGAGAGTCGATCTACGATAGCATGACCGTTTTGGTAGACGACACCAAGTATGTTCTTGACGTTACAAAGGCGATAATGGACCTCGGACTTGAGGTAAATTCCTCTATGGATTACCTTGAGCAGATGCAGGAGCAGACAAAATTCCTGCGCTCTATCCTCGGCGCAATAGGCGCTGTGGCCTTCTTTGTGGCGGCTATTTCGATCGCAAACACCATGGTAATGTCGATATACGAGAGGACCCGCGAAATAGGGATCATGAAGGTCATAGGCTGCAAGCTGGGCGATATAAGGGCGATGTTTTTGGTTGAAGCCGCGCTTATAGGCGTTATAGGAGGCGTAATAGGCGTTGCTGCAAGCTACGGGATATCGGCGCTTGTAAACAGGCTTGCCGCCGGAGGAGGAATGGAGGCGTTCGGCATATATTCCTCAGAGGCCACGCTCTCTATAATTCCCTTCTGGCTCGATATTGCCGCCGTGATACTTGCAACGGTCGTAGGCGTTGTTTCGGGCCTTTACCCGGCGATAAGGGCCACAAGGCTCTCGGCGCTCGAGGCGATCAAGAACGAATAATGACGCAAATATAAATAAATCGGCCCTCTGCCCCGCAGAGGGCTGTTTTACGCGCTTTTTTGAGGATTTAACTTAACTAAGAGGACAAACTGTCTCTTGACAATAAATGATAGTTAATATATAATGTAGAAACACCCGCGAAAAATCATGAAGAGGAGAATACTGCTTTGGCTACTAAAAAATTACTCACTAAAGACGAGCTCAAGGAATCGCTGATTCGCGTTTTGAGCAGCAAATTCGACGTCACGCCCGAGAACGCCTCGGATCAGCAGTTCTACGAAGCCCTCGCATCTATCGTTGTTCCGATCATGGTCGAAAAGCGCCGCCACTATACCAACCACGTTCACAGTGTCGGCCAGAAACAGGTCTACTATATTTCAATGGAATTTTTGATGGGCCGTTCGCTTAAAACTAACCTCTATAACCTCGGCCTGACCGACGTCGCCGAAAAGGCTCTTAAGGATATGGGCATAAAGCTCAGCTCTCTGTATGAATGCGAGCCCGACGCCGGACTCGGAAACGGCGGCCTCGGAAGGCTTGCGGCCTGCTATCTTGACGGACTTGCAACCGACGGCTATCCCGCGACAGGATACTCAATACTTTACGAGTACGGAATTTTCCGCCAGAAAATCGAGGACGGCTGGCAGATAGAGCTTCCCGATAACTGGCTGCCCGGCGGTTCCTGCTGGCTTGTTCCGAGAAGGGAACAGCAGATAGAGATCCACTTCGACGGAAACCTCCGCGAGTATTGGGATCAGCAGTACCACCACGTCACCCATGACAACTACACCACCGTTATGGCCGTTCCGTACGATATGTTCATCGCCGGCTACGATTCCGACGCGGTATCTAAGCTCAGGCTCTGGAAGGCCGAAAGCCCCGCGTTTGACATGAACATGTTCAACTCGGGCAACTATGAAAAGGCGTTCGCCCAGAACATAGTGGCCCAGGCCATCTCGAAGGTTTTATACCCCAATGACAATCACCTTGAAGGGCAGTCGTTAAGGCTCAGACAGCAGTACTTCATG
>CANRHA010000103.1 GCA_947630315.1 uncultured Clostridia bacterium | reverse complement strand
TCGGCGATTTTTTCCCTGAGCGCGCCGCCGTCAAGGGGCGGGTACAGGTTCGAGGCTTTAAGCTCCTCCTCGGCGTACTTTATCGCCTTCGGAGACGGCGGACAGGGGGATTCGTTTGTGTTGAGCTTTAAATATTTTCGCCCCGAGGGCTGTTCGCCCGGCGTATACGGGGCGAGATCCTTAAGCGCAGGGTTCAAAAAGCGCGACATCTTCCATCACCTCTTGTAAAGTATTATGCCTTGACATATATAGATTCATATCAGCCAAACCGCGCAGACGCGTCATTTTCACATGAAACAGTGTCGGCGGTGCTGCCCGATATTTGTAAAGCTATCTGCCTTTACTGCTCTTTTCTGATCGTTGCGCTTCTGGCGTGGGCGGTCAGGCCCTCTTTTTCGGCAAACGCCGCGACCTTGTCCGCAACCTCGCCGAAAGCCTCGGCGGTGTAGTAGCTGAACTGCGATTTTTTCACGAAATCATCTACCGAAAGCGGGCTTGAAAACCGCGCGGTGCCGCTTGTGGGCAGGGTGTGGTTAGGCCCTGCAAAGTAATCTCCGAGCGGCTCGGGGCAGCTGTGCCCCAAAAATACCGAACCCGCGTGCTTTACGCTCCCAAGAATGTCGAACGGCGACTCGGTGCTTATTTCAAGGTGTTCGGGGGCTATCTCGTTTGAAAGCTCCACCGCCTCGGCGATGCTGTCGACGATAATAATTTTGCCGTTGCTCTTTATTGAAGCCTCGGCTATTTCGCGGCGGCTGAGCTTTTCTATCTGGCTGTCAAGCTCCTTTGAAACCGCCCCGGCAAGCTCCGCGCTGTCGGTGATCAGTACCGCCGTGGCGAGCCGGTCGTGCTCGGCCTGAGAGAGAAGATCCGCCGCAACATAGGCGGGTTTGGCGGTTTTATCGGCGATTATGAGTATTTCGCTCGGGCCAGCTATCATGTCTATTGCGACGCGGCCGAACACCTGGCGCTTCGCCTCGGCCACATACTGATTTCCCGGGCCGACTATTTTATCCACCTTCGGAACGCTCTCGGTGCCGTAGGCGAGGGCGGCAACGGCCTGTGCGCCGCCGACCTTGAATATTTTTGTTACCCCGGCTATCTGCGCCGCGGCGAGCATTTCGGGGATAACCTTTCCGTCGTGGCCGCAGGGCGTGACCATTATTATCTCGCGGCAGCCGGCAAGCTTGGCGGGAACCGCATTCATGAGAACGGTCGAGGGCAGAGAAGCCGTTCCGGCCGGAACGTAGATGCCCACGCGCTCTATCGGCTGGACCCTCTGGCCGAGGACTATTCCCGGCTTGTCGGTCATCACGAACCCGGGGCGTATCTGGTTTTTGTGGAACGCCCTGATGTTGTCCGCAGCTTCTATCATCACGCCCAAAAAGTCGGGGTCGACGTTCATAAGGGCGTCGTTTATCTCGTCTGCGGTAACTTCAAGGCCGGTGAGCTTAGCCTTGTCGAACTTTTCGGTGTATTCGTAGAGGGCCTCGTCGCCTTTCTCCCTGACGTTTTTTATTATCTCGGCAACAACGTCTCCCACGTCGGCGGTCTGTGTGCGCCTTTCAAAAAGCTCCGCCGCCGAGGCGTCCTTGGCCTTAATTATCTTTATCATAGTTTTCCGGCCTCCTTAAGGCTTGTTTTAATTTTTGTGATCTCGTCGCGCTTGAAGCGGCTGCTTGCCTTGTTTGCAATAAGCCTCGCGCTGATGTCGAACAGGGTCTCGTAGACTTCGAGGTTGTTCTGTCTGAGGGTCGCCCCGGTTTCGACAATATCGACAATAACGTCCGAAAGACCCAAAATCGGCGCAAGTTCGATAGAGCCGTTGAGTTTTATTATGTCGATGTCTCTGCCGACCGACGAGTAGTATTTTTTCGCGATCTTCGGGAACTTTGTTGCAACGCGCAGGGTCTTTTTGGGGTCGTCGCGGAAATCCTTCGGCGCGGCTACCGCCATTCTGCACTTCCCGAGGCCAACGTCCAAAAGCTCATATACGTCGGGGCTGTATTCTAAGAGGATATCCTTTCCCGCGACGCCTATATCAGCTGCGCCCTTTTCAACGTAGATGGCCACGTCCGAGGGCTTCACCCAGAAGTATCTTATACCGGCCTCGGGGTTTTCAAAGGTAAGCCTGCGCCCGGGATTTTCGATTTCGGGGCAGCGGTACCCCGCCTTTGCGAAAAGCTCATATACGTTGTCGCCGAGGCGGCCCTTTGGCAGGGCTACGTTTACCATTTCAGCACTCACGGCAAAGTTCACCTCCCGAAAGCTTATAAACGCCGCCGAATCGCATGTTTTTCGGCGCCTGCGGCAGGGCGAGAACGCTTTTTCCGCCCTCTGAAAGCGTTTTTACCGCCGAGCGTATCTCCTCGGCGGAGCTGCCCGAATAGATAAGCAGCACGTCCGCGTCGTTTTGGTTTTTCAGCTCGAAGAGCGGGTCAACGAGGTCGAGGTAGATGGCAAAGCCTATTGCCCTCGACGGTTTTTTAAGTTTTTTCATCAGCCCGCCGTACTGGCCGCCGCTTAAAACGCTCGCCGGAACGCCGTCGACATAGCCTTTGAAGTAGATGCCGCTGTAGTAGCTGACGTCTCCTACCGCCGAGAAATCTACCCTCACCTTGCCGCCGAACTCCTCGCTCAGAAAGCGGCAGGTCGATATAAACAGCTCGAGCGAATCGCCGGAAACATATCCTTCAAGAATTTCGCGCAGCTCGTCGGCGGCCACTTTTGCCTCATGATCCATCTGCGAAAGTCTGATCAGGCGGCGGGCGGCCTCGGGTTCGGCGCCGTTGAGGAGCTTTTCAAGCTCGCCGGTGTTCTTTTCGCCGAACAGCTTTAATACCTCTTTTTTTGCGGCCTCATCAAGCCCGGCGCGCTCGGCAAGCTCGCAGAGTATCCCGAGGTGTGAAACGTCGAGCTCATATTTCGGGCGGATCTGCATAAGGCTTTTTGCCGCAAGGCTTAAAACCTCGCATACGCAGTACTCGTCTATCTCGCCGATGCATTCAAGACCGGCCTGAGATATCTCCCTGAAGCCTAAGCTTCCGCCCGAGGCGCGGTATACGTTTTCATGGTAGTATACCTTCTCGATGCCCTCGCTGTCGCGGCTGTTCTTTACTATCGAAAGGGTCACATCCGGCTTTAAGGCCATCAGCCGCCCGTCGAGGTCGGTGAAGGTAAGAACGTTTTCCGATACCAAAAAATCCTTGTTTTTTGCGTATAGGTCGTACTCCTCAAATTTAGACATCTTGAACCGCCGGTAGCCTGCGCTCTCAAAAACGCCCCTGAGGCGCTCATGAAGCCCGTTTTGTGTGCTGTTCATCTCATCACTCCGTATTTTTTGTTGAAAATGTTATACTGTGCTATTATGATATCATAGTAGCACGATAATGTCAAGTAAATTTTCCGGAAGCGGTAAATTTTGTATACTTTTACAAAACAGATGCGCAAGGCGGTGCCAAGCGCATCTATCTGCCCAAAAATCACCCGAAGTATTCAACTGCCGACCTGAACATTTTTATGTCGTAGCAGCCGGGAATGTTCTTATAAAGCCCCGCGCCGACCCTTTCGGAGTGGCCCATCTTGCCGAAAACTCTGCCGTCGGGCGAGGTTATGCCCTCGATAGCGTACATTGAGTCGTTGGGGTTAAAGCGTATATCCGAGGTCGCGTTGTCGTCGAGGTCGACGTACTGGGTTGCGACCTGGCCGTTTTCGATGAGCTTTTTGATCGTCTCCTCCGAGGCTATGAACCTGCCCTCGCCGTGAGAGATCGGAACATTTATTATATCTCCGACGTTCACGTTTTTGAGCCATGGCGATTTGTTCGAGGCTATCCTGGTTCTGACTATCCTCGACTGGTGGCGGGAGATGGTGTTAAAGCTCAGGGTCGGGAAGCTCGGGTCGGCGTCAAGAATTTCGCCGTAGGTCACAAGCCCGAGCTTTATCAGCGCCTGGAAGCCGTTGCATATTCCGCAGACGAGGCCGTCGCGCCTGTTGAGCATATCCATAACGCCGTCGCGGATAGAGTGGTTGCGGAAGAACGCGCAGATAAACTTTGCCGAGCCGTCCGGTTCGTCGCCGCCCGAGAAGCCGCCGGGTATAAATACCATCTGCGCCGATTCGAGGGCCTTCGAGAAGCGCTCCACGCTTTCGGTTATCCCCGCAGGGGTAAGGTTTTTGATGACTATTATCTCGGGGTCCGCCCCTGCGTCGCGCATCGCCTTTGCGCTGTCATATTCGCAGTTTGTGCCCGGGAACGCGGGTATAAGTACCTTCGGCTTTGCAACTTTAACGGCGGGGGAGGAGGTATTTCTGCCGTTATAGCTTATGTTCGGGATTTTTCCCGCGCCCTGACTGATGTTGCAGCTGTATACGCCCTCGAGCCTGTCCTCGTATATCTTAAGAAGATCGCCAAGCCCGACCTTTTCGCCGTTATATGTAAGCTCCTCGGCCTCGGTGGTGCGGCCTATTGTGCGGCCTAATGTTTCATCGGTCGTCTCTATGATGAACGAGCCGGTGCGGCGCGCAAATATTTCATCAAGTGAAACGCCGTCAAATTCAAAGCCTATGCCGTTGCCTATCGCCATCTTCAGGACTGCCTCTGCTATCCCGCCCATGCAGGGGGTATAGGCGGCAACGGTTTTGCCCGAACGTATCGACGAGGTTACAAGGCTGTAAACCTCAAGAAGCGAATCGGTCTTAGGCAGGCCGTTTTCATCGTATTCCGGCGAAATAAGGGCAACGCGGTGGTCGGGCGCCTTAAATTCCGGAGAGATAACGTCGCCGGTCTTGCCGGTAGTTACGGCAAAACTCACAAGCGTCGGCGGAACGTCGAGCTTTTCAAAGCTGCCGCTCATCGAGTCCTTTCCGCCTATTGCGCCTATGCCGAGGTCGAGCTGCGCCCTGAACGCTCCCAAGAGCGCCGCAAGCGGTTTTCCCCAGCGCTTAGGGTCTGCGCCCGGGCGTTCAAAGTATTCCTGGAAGGTCAGGTAAACGTCCTTGAACTCCGCGCCGGTGGCGATCAGCTTTGACACCGATTCGACAACGGCGTTATATGCTCCGTGGAAGGGGCTTTGCTCGGTGAGGTATGGGTCGTAGCCCCATGCCATAAAGGAGCAGTCGTCGGTGTGTTTTTTCTCTACCGAGATCAGCTGTACCATAGCCTGTATCGGCGTGAGCTGATTTTTTCCGCCGAACGGCATAAGCACCGTTCCCGCGCCTATGGTCGAGTCAAATCTTTCGGATAATCCGCGCTTTGAGCAGATATTAAGGTCTCCGGCGAGCTTTTTGAGATTTTCCCCGAAGCCGCCCTCGATCTTTTTGACCGATATTGCGGGCGCGGCAGGGGAGGCGGTTATGTGTTTTTCCGCGCCGTTTGAATTTAAGAACTCGCGCGAGAGGTCGACTATCCTCTTGCCGTTCCAATTCATAACAAGCCTCGGCTCGGCCCTTACGAGGGCGACCGGGCAGGCCTGGAGGTTTTCCACGGCGGCAAGGCTCAGGAACCTGTCGACGTCTTTGGGGTCGACTACTACCGCCATTCTCTCCTGTGATTCGCTTATTGCAAGCTCGGTGCCGTCGAGGCCCTCATACTTTTTAGGCACGGCGTTGAGGTCGATCTCGAGCCCGTCGGCAAGTTCGCCTATTGCGACCGAAACTCCTCCCGCGCCGAAGTCGTTGCAGCGCTTTATCATCTTTGAAGCCTCGGCGTTTCTGAACAGGCGCTGGAGTTTTCTTTCCTCGGGGGCGTTGCCCTTTTGAACCTCCGCGCCGCATGTTTCTACCGAATGCGCGTTGTGCGCCTTTGATGAGCCTGTCGCGCCGCCTATGCCGTCGCGGCCGGTGGAGCCGCCGAGGAGTATTACGACGTCTCCGGGGGCGGGAACCTCGCGGCGGACGTTTTCCTGAGGCGTTGCGGCGATCACCGCGCCTATTTCAAGCCTTTTTGCCGCATATCCGGGGTGGTAAATTTCATCTACAATGCCGGTTGCAAGGCCGATCTGGTTGCCGTATGACGAATACCCCGCCGCGGCGGTTGTTACAAGCTTTCTCTGCGGAAGCTTGCCGGGTATTGTCTCGGAAACAGGAGCCGTCGGGTCGGCAGCGCCGGTTACGCGCATTGCTCCGTAAACGTAGCTTCTGCCCGAGAGGGGATCGCGGATCGCACCGCCTATACAGGTTGCCGCGCCGCCGAAGGGTTCTATCTCGGTAGGATGGTTGTGGGTCTCGTTCTTGAATAAGAGCAGCCAGGGTTCTTTTTTGCCGTCGGCCTCTATCTCTATCTTTACCGTGCAGGCGTTGATCTCCTCGGACTCGTCGAGCTTAGGAAGCTTGCCCTGTTTTTTGAGATACTTCACCGCGATGGTTGCGAGGTCCATCAGGCAGA
>CANRHA010000102.1 GCA_947630315.1 uncultured Clostridia bacterium | reverse complement strand
CGCGCGGGCCCCGCGCACTCCGTGCGCGGGGCGGGGCTTCGCCCGGGGTCGCGGCACACGCACTCGCCCTTAAGCCGTCCGCGCCGCCAAAGCCTGCTCACTCCTCTTCGCTCTCGTCATTCGCGGATTTGCTTATCTTCCCGAGCTCGTCCATGTACCCGGCGGTGATGATGCCCGCGGGCAGGGCGACTATCGCGATTCCGAAGATCGAGGAAACCATTGTAACCACCCGCCCGATCTCGGTTACGGGGTAGATGTCGCCGTAGCCCATGGTTGTCAGCGAAACGGTAGCCCAGTAGATCGCGTCAAAAAATGTGTTGAAGGAGTCCGGCTCGACGTTGAAAACTATCAGCGCGGAGATCAGTATGTAGGCGAAAGCCAGCAAAAGCACGCACCCGAGCGGCTCTTTTTGTTTTTTGAAGATGTTCGCGATCATTCTCGCGTTCTTTGAATATCTGAAAAGCTTGAAGGAGCGGAAAACCCTCAGCGCGCGGAACATTCTCAGTATGCGGAGTATTTTAAAGCCGCGGTTTAAGACTGTCAGCGAGGGCAGGATAGAGACAAGGTCAACTATCGCCATGGGCGAAAAGGGATATTTTAAGAAGGATACCGCCGACGGATCGGAGAACTTAAAGTCCGCCGTCGCCCATCTTAGGAGGTAATCCAGAATAAAAACGGCGACGCAGATCTTGTCGATTATTTCAAACGCCGCGAAGCTTTTTTTGAAGATCAGCGGCACCAGGCTTATGACGATCACCGCCATCATGAAAAAATCATAAACGCTGCTGAGCGTATCATGCCCGTTTGAGGCCGATATCACCTCATAAATTCTCTTTCTCATATTTTCGCCACCTTTAAAAATTAAGCCGCAAGCCATCACCGGCCGCGGCTATTTTTATTGTAGCATATTTTTATAGGAAAATCAACTGTGTCGCTTTTGCGGGAGTGGCCGAAACGGCCCACCAAGAAGATAGGTATTAGATGTTAGATGTTAGAGTTTAAAGGTGTCACCTTCGGTGACGGATTTAAATTGAGCAAATAATGCGGGGAAATGGACACACCCGCTTTTGCTGGATTGCACATTCCGCCCGCATTTAAACTCTGACCTCTGATTTCTGATTTCTGTCTTCTGACACGGGTTGCTTCGGTCACATTTTATTCTGCTCTCCCGTGATCTTATTCAGCGATCTTGCGAGGCCGACGGTCATATCGCCGAGCTTTTCCTGACCCGCGTCCTTGATCTCGCCTAAGCCGTCGCCGATCACATGCGTGATGTCAAAGCGGGTGTCCTTTGCAAAGTATTCCCTCAGTTCGCAGCCGCCTACCGCGCTGTCAAGCTCGACGTCGCTCAGCTCTCCGCTCGGCTGATTAAGCTTTTCAAAAAGGGTTTCTGCCTCCTTGACGCTAAGCTCCAGGTCGTTTTCCTTCGCGATCTCAATAAGCTCCTCCGCTGATTTTGCCTTTGCTGCCTTTGTAATGATCTCGGTGTTCATTTTGCGCTCCTTTCGTCAGTAAAGCTGTTCAAAGTGTCTGTAGTGATCGTTTGTGTAGTATATCCTGCCGTCGTCCGAATATATCAGTCGCTCGCTGTTGCGCTGGCCGCCGGTATAGTTTACGTCGCATTCAAGATAATTGCCCTCGGGAAGCAGCCCCTCGTAGTTGCCGAAATACGTTCCCCCGAGGGATTTTCCCGGCGCGACCTTATCAAGATTATATTCGTTGCTGACCCACCCGAGCGCCGTCGCCTCGTCTTTTGTGATGTAGTTGCCCGGGAGCTTCCCGAACGTGTGGATATATTCCGCAACGTCCTCCGCCGATGTATAATAGCCGTCCTCTGTTATGCCGGGGTCGGGGGCGGTAAGCTGATCGAAGATAATTTTCGGCCCGCCGATGTACAGAAAATAGCCTATAGCAACGGCAGCTGCCAGTATAAGCGGAAGCCGGATCTTTAAAAATTTTTTCACCTTTTATCTCACACCTTTTTACCTGCCGTATCTGAATTTAAGGATAAACGGCTGAATATTCGGCAGACCTATTATCGCCTCGCCGATGCTGAGTGAGGATATATCCCAATCCTCAACAACGTTTGAGTCTCTTATCTGCTCGGTCACGCCCTTGCTTTGGTTCGAGGCCATGTATATCTCCTTCTTGCGGTTCGCCCCATGAAGGTCTTTTATGAAGTCGCGCGAGGCCGCGTCGTTTACTCGAAACGATACGCTCGTCAGGAATCCCGAAAGAATGCTTCTTGCGCGCATTTCGCCGTAAACGTCGTAGATCTGCTCGACGTTCTGTATTCCTATCATGAACTTTACGCCCATTCCTCGGCCGAAGTTTACCGCGTCGTCTATATGTCTGAGGTTCGGTATAAGCCTGAACTCGTCGGCGATAAAGTAGACGTTTCCCTCGGATTTTGAACGGCAGAGCGCCTCTTTTATCGCAAGGTCATAGAGCAGGGTGTATATCGGCGCAAGGGTGCTGCCTATGCCCATATCGTACTCGATGAATATTTTTCTGCCGCCCTTTTGCCTTACAAGGTTTCTGACCGAAAGGGTGCCGGCCTTTTTGAAGTTGCCCACAAACAGTCTTCTTATAGCCTGCTGCAATTCCGAAATAACGCCCATCGTCTGAGACGAGCCGTCCTTGCTGATATAGCTGTTCACGGCGACAAAATCGCGGTGTTTAGAGAGTATTTTCTTGAAGCCCTCCGGGCTTGAGAAATCCATAAGCTTGCGAAGTTCGGCGTTGTTGGGCGAAAGTTCCTCTTTATTGCGGCAGAAGTGCGTGAGTATTCCGGCAAAGATGTCCATAGCCGCGTTTGCAAAGAACGGCTGGCTCGCGTTTTCTATCTTATCCGAAAAAACAGCCGCGGCAATTTCGGAGATGTTTTCCTCCATGTGCTCGTCAAGCTCGATCTCGTTGAAGATGTTCCAGTAATCGGGTCCGTCCGGCCCGCAGGCGTGGGAATCGTTGCTTATAACAACGTCGCCCTCCCTGTAAAATTCCTTGTAGAAGTCGCCCTTGGTGTCGAATATTACCATTACGTCCTTTTCGGATAGGGTGTACTGAAGCTGATTCAGTATCTGAAAGAACGCGGTAGTTTTTCCCGTTCCTATTCCCCCGAGCAGCATTATATGGCGGCTTAAGGTGTCAAGATCAAGCGGAACCTGTATCTGTTTGCCCGAGCGCGTGCGCCCTATAAACGCGCACTGAGGATCGCCCGGCCTGTAATTTACCGGCAGATCCTGTAGGCTTCTGCCCTCAAAAACCTCGACCTTTTTCACGCTTTCACCCCGCTATTCCTTCCATTTATCAACGGCGTAATCGCCCATTCTCTGAATGTCGTTTATAATTGCGCCGAGCTCGCGTATTGCGGCCTCAGAATCCTCAGACGGGAAAACCTCGCCGAAGCCGGTAAAGTCGGTATCCCTTATCCGCCCGCCGAATAGCATTCCCACAACGCTGAGTATTCCGCCCGACTGCCTTCTGCGTATCTCGATGACCTCTTTTCCGGCCATCGATTTTACCGTTATGCTGATGTTCGGGGTGAATATCTTTTTAACTATCGCCCATGCCGAAACGGCAACCGAGGCGGCAAGCAGCAGGAATGTGCCTATAAAGGCGAACGTTCTGCCATGAATGGCGGCGTATTCGGTAAGCTCCGCCATGCAGCTGAAAATCCCGCCTAAAAGGAAGATCTTACTCACATACTTTCCCTTGCCGATACCGATATAGCACCACAGAAGCAGCAGGGCGCATATCAGCGCGACGGGAACTATCGAGAAGGGCACAGGCCCCGAGTTTGACGGATGAAGGGTGATCCCGAAGAAGAAATGGCCCGCCAAAAAGCTCACGACCGCAAGAACGATGTTGAGTATGTTTATGTGGTAGTCCTTCTGAATGTCTATGCCCGAGATCGCGTCGATGCTAAATTCCTGCTGCAAGGAGGTCTTGCCGTTTAAAAGGCTTCGGCCGGCGGCGCGGAAAATGAACCGCTGGTTGGTGACCTGTATCTTGCCGAGCGCCCATGAAAGCTTAAGGGGCGAGCGAAGCACCGCAACGCGGCTGAACTGTTTTATGGGGATCTCGTTGTTGTTCGGCCTTACTATGTCGGGAACTATCCTGACGTCGGTCTCGTAGTCGCTGTAATCCTTTATATATTTGCGCAGACGGGATATCGCGCCGAACAGGCCCTTTTTATTTTCTTCCCGAACGTCGGGCTGCTGCGCGACTTCTGGTTTGGGCGGTTCTTCGGGTTCGATTGTGATTTCCGCGGCGTTTATGTATTTTTCATCGATATTGCCGCCGCAGCTGCAAATTTCACCGCTTGAAATCCGCCTGCCGCACTTTGGACAGAACTCCATAAATTCACTTCCGAGAATAAAATATTGGCTAAAATAAAAGCGCGGGGGAATGAGACCCCCGTGCCAAAATGTGTTTCGATGACCGAGCGGCGACGACCGGCGGCGACCGGCGAAAACCGAGTGACCTGACGGCGACCGGCGAAACCGAGTGACCGACGGCGACCGGCGAGTGACCGTGACCGTTGATGATCGAGCCTGACCACGATGACCGACCGACGAAAAAAACGACGGAAAAACACATTTTAAACTAATTTAGAAGCGCGGGCTCTACAGATTTCATAAAGCCTTGCTATGCTTTTATATTATCACCGAAACCCGCCTGTGTCAATAGTTTGAAGGTGTTGTGTACGTTGCTTAATTATCGCAAAGAACATATTTTGAAAAGTGGTGCGAAACGGACAGAGGAGGGGCTGTCTGCTCACGCATATTATTTGAAATTTCGGATAGTTGTTAGAGAATAGTAGATAGTTGTTAGTTGATGAGGCTTCGGGAGCTGGGATAAAAATGAATATCTTTTGCTCCGCTGCCTGAGGCCGCAGGCTGTACTTCACGTTTGTGAGGGAGCGCTTCTGAGGTCTGATATCTGATTTCTGTCTTCTGTCTTCTGACATCTGTCCGCGGTTCTTGACCGGCGCAGCGAGCCGTGATAAAATATCTATATAATAAGGAGGCGAAAATTATGGTCACACTGAGAGCGGTCGACGCGCAAAATTTTGATGAAATCGTAAATCTTAAAAGGGAAAGCGTTCAATATGTCGGCAGGCCGGAATATGTTCTTGCGGAGGCGTATGTTTACCGCGATGACAGCACCGCCTACGGGATATACAGCGGCGATACGCCGGTCGGGCTTGTGATAATCCGTGACCGCCCCGAGGAGGGCTATCCCTATTCGTTTACCGGCCTGTTTATCGCCGATGATTATCAGAGGAGGGGATTGGGTCTTGCGGCGGTAGAGGCGATAATGAACAAATTCCGCGCCGACGGATTGAGAGATTCGGTCGAGATCCAGGTCAACCAGAGCAACATTCCCGCTATAAAGATCTACCGGCGATGCGGTTTTTTGGAGATCCGCCGCGCCGGCTGGAACCCCGATTTTATAGTGATGAGAGCGGAGGTTTGAGGAGAAATTCAGCGGGGAAGGATATAAAGTATGTAATAAATTTACAAAAAGTCTGCTATTTTGTAGCAGACTTTTTACAACAATGTGTACATTTTTGTTACAGTAAAATCCCAAGTTTCATTTGTACGATTTGTCAAGAAAAATGCTTTTGGGGAGTTGATTTTTCTAACTTTATGTAGTATAATATTCGTGTTTATGATTAAGCTGAAAGTTACATAAATGTACACTTTTTTACAAAAACTCATATGACGGGACGTGAAGCATTTGGAATATCCGTTGACTACACAGCAACGCAACATCTGGAATTTAATGAAAACATATGATGCAAGCATAGCAAATATAAGCGGGTTTATCACGTTTAATGCGCTTCTTAACACTGAATGGCTTGCCGAGGCGATAAACCTTTTTGTTAAAGGTCAAGAAGGGCTTCGTTCCCGAATCTTAACAAATGGGAAAGACGTATTTCAGAGTTTTGAGGAGTATCAGCATATTGAAATTCCTGTCATAGATTTTGACAGTATGTTAAGTGCGGAGAATTTCTTTAAAACGGAGGGTCGGAAGCCGTTCGGAGAAGGCGAAAGGCTTTACAGATTCTATATCTTTACGGCTGAAGGTAAAACCGGGGTGTTCCCTTGTTTTAGTCATCTTGTCGCCGACGCATGGTCGTTAAACCTGTTTTGCGACGATGTTATCAAGTACTACAAGCAGTTATCAAGCGGTTCAGATATAGACCTGCAAGTCTTGTCGTATCTTGAATATGCCGAAAAAGAAGCAGAATATCTCTCATCTCAAAGATATATTCGGGATAAAGCATATTGGGAAACCCGCTTTTCAGACAAACCGAATCTCAGCTATATCGTTCCCGAACGGGTTGAAAGTGCGGACGGAAAATCGGAAAGATTCAC
>CANRHA010000101.1 GCA_947630315.1 uncultured Clostridia bacterium | reverse complement strand
CCGCTCGCCGCTTTTCGGGTCGAACTCGACGATGTGGCAGACCGAGCCGTCGGGCCGGACAAAGGCCCTCATCGCGGTGTCGGCGTGGGCGAATGCTATCTGCGAAAAGCGCGGATCATTTATAATCTCACTAACTAAATAAAGCAGCGGCAGGTTCATCATGCAGTCGATGATCGCCAAGCCCGCCTTCGAGCCGTCGCCCGAATCGTTCCACGCGCGAATGAAATTTCCCACAAGGTTGAACCTCCCCGCGAGGTCGTTTGCCGCAAGGATCAGGCGGTTTTTCGACGCCTCGGAGCCGGTGAGCCGCCAATTCGCGCCGGCGCTCATCAGCCAACGAAAGCCGCTGTCGTGGTCCATGCCGCAGCTGTCGAGAAAAACGCGGTCTAAATTTTGCTCGATCTTCTCGGCGATTTCGCGCAAGTTTTCATCGCCGAACGCGCCGTAAAGCTGCCAAAGCTGGCCTGCCCAAAAGCCGTTCGTCCACCAGGAAATGTTGCCGGTCTGGTCGTCAAACCGCCCGTTTTGGGTCGAATAAGGTATCTTTTCGGCGTTTTCGAGCGCAACCGTCGCGGCTTTTCTGTAGACTTTCTCGGCGACTTCCTGCCAATAATTTCCTTCCATTCGCTCGCCTCCGTTCAATTAAATGGTATCATAATCCGCAAACATTTTCAAGACAAAAGATTGATTTTTTTCTGCGGAAATGTGTTATTATTATTGTGATGAGGAGGCCGCGGAGATGAGATATAATCAACAAAAAATCAAGGAATTTTTGTCGGATATGCCGAAAAACAGGCTGCCGCAGGGGCTTGGGAAAAGCCTTGATGACAAGCGGCGGGAGATACTTTCGGGCGGGGTTTATGCCGATTATCTCGCGGAAATTCGCGCGAAAGCGGCGGAGTACCGCGCAACGCCGATCGAGGCGCTGAGGTTTTCGGATTTCCGGCTTTTTTCGCAGACCGGCGACCGTGAGACCTATCAAAAGGCCTATTTTGCGCGGCGCGGGCGGCTCGCCTGCCTTGCGCTGGCCGTGTGGTTTTGGCAGGATCAGGAAGATGTTTCGGCGCTCGAGGATACAATTTGGGCGATCTGCGACGAGTACACCTGGGCGCTGCCGGCGCATATTTGGGGCGATTTTGATGAGGAGCACCGCCCAACTATTGATTTATTCTCAGCTGAGACAGGTTCGGCGCTTGCGGAGATTTGTGCTCTTTCAGAGGGCTTCCTTTCGCCCGATGTAATAAAGCGGGCACGTGATAATATACGCAAAAGAGTTACAGATCGCTATTTGGCGGACAGCTTCGACTGGGAGCACGCGCAAAATAACTGGGCGGCAGTCTGCGGCGGAGCGCTCGGCGTCGCGGCGATGTATACCTGCGGTATTGATACATTATCAGAAATTATTTTCGGGCTTCAAACCGCCATGGAGAGCTACGTTTCAAGCTTTCCCGCCGACGGCGCCGGCACCGAGGGCGCGTCCTACTGGTCATACGGCTTCACGTTTTTCGCTGCATACGCCGAAATGCTTTATAGAATGAGCGGCGGAAAAATTGATTTATTCGCAGATAGCCGCGTCAAATGTATTGCTTTGTTTCAGCAGAAGGCGTACTTTTCTTTCGGAGGAATAGTCAAATTTGGCGACTGCTCCGAGGGCGACGTTTCGCGCTGGTGGGGGCTGACTTCATATATTAAATCACGCTTTGCTGAGGCCGAATTTTTGCCGAGACCGCTCCTGCCGAGCTTTGACAGCGACCCCTGCTACCGCTGGGTCGGAATTTTTCGCGACCTCGTCTGGAGTATGGATAACAAGGTTAGCGAAAGCAATTATCATACTTACATATTTCCTGACGCACAGTGGTACATTTCAAGCGGCGCAAATAACTCGGGAATCGCAGTAAAAGGCGGTCATAACGGCGAAAGCCACAATCACAACGACGTCGGACAGGTCGAGTTTTATTTGAACGGTGACGAGGTTTTGATCGACTACGGCAGCGGGATCTATGATCGCGAATACTTCGGCGAGGGCCGCTATGAACGGTTTGAGTGCGGCTCTCAGGGGCATGATCTGCCGATAATTGATGGGCAATTTCAGCGCGCCGGAAGGGAATTTTGCGCCAAAGATGTCGCGATCACCGAGTGCGGAATCACTATGGATATAGCGCCTGCCTACGGGCTGGAATGCCTGAAAAGTCTTATAAGAAATGTGAGTTTTAATCAATCCGATGGAAGCTTGGTCATGACTGACGAATTTGATTTATCATCAGATGATGTAAAAATTGTCGAGCGGTTTGTCAGCTTCTCAAAACCCGAAATCAGCGAGGGTAAAATAATGCTTCACGGTGCAAACGGCAGCGCGGTGATGAGCTATCCCGCAAATGAATTTGACGTTGCCGTCAGCGCGCAGCCCGCCCCGAGGCCGCAGGATCCGAGAATAATTTATTTGATTGATTTTACGGCAAAAGCACCGGGAAAGCGCATCAGGTTCGAGATGAGCATAAACGCCGGGTGATTCAATATTATTTTTTATCAAAGGAGAATTTACGGGCAGATTTCGCGTAGACCTGCCCGGGCGGGAGTACATGGCGGTGAGGGTAAAAAGGGTAAAAAAATTCCCCGAGAATGAGGGGCGTCCATAAAAGTTTTCAATCAAAAAATCAATTCACGGCACCCGTCAAGCGGAATTTAGAGCGAAAATAGGGCAAGGATTATCCTCGCCTTATTTTTATGCTTTCGCTTACCACTACCATGTTTTCCCAACTTGCCCAGAATCTTTGACTTTGATATTGCGCTCAAAAGTGCAGCCTTCTCCTCTGGCTTCAAAGTATTGTACGGAATTTGAAGTTGATTGCAGACTAAAAACAGCTGCTTCTCAATCTCACTCCCCTTGAAATTCATAACCTCATCAATCTTTTTCTGCGCCTCGTCAGACCCTCCGATAACCTTTACAGCAACTATCAAAGCCAGCGCGCCGGGGAGATAACCCGCTCATCCTCCGCAAAGGCCTGCAGTATGCCGCTCGCGACGTTCAGATAAAAAGTCCGCCATTTAGCAGCCCATTTTACATCATCGTTTGCATTTTGGACATATAAATTTTGTCCTTTTTCTCGTCGATTAGTTAAAAATACTATTTCTTTACTTGATTTTACCGTTGACATGCAGTATAATATATTCATAAAATTAAATATGAAAGAATGTGGGTAAACAGTATGAAAAAATCCGTATTTCATGGAAAAATCAGATTTATTATTACTTTAATAGTTGTGATATTTGAAATTCTCTCCTTGACGGGGTGCTCGTCCGAGGGGCGGCTGACAACTTATGCGGATAGTAATGCGGCAATCAACGAGGAAGTTCCGAGCGATGAAAGCGATAGTCCTGAGGCTCCATATTCTGCCGCTCACGGAACCGAGTTATGGCAGGATAATTTTCCCGACGCCAAAACGCTAAAAGCGCATTATCCCGACAAAATTGTATTGACATGGATATTTGAGGAGACCCTCTACGACAGAAACTTTCGGTTCCCGACTTGGGAGGTCAACGATTATCTTGACTCTATAGGCTGTGATTATGCGGTTTGCTTCGTGCCGGTCAGCGCGCCGCTCCAAAATGATTCCGATGAAAACACATATACTTCAAAGATATGGGATATGATCGAAAACGGAGAACAGGTTGACATTATATTCGACTCGGGTCAGGCGGCAAGCGAAGCGGGAAACAATGCCTATTGGAAAGACGCTTTCAGCGGACTTTTTATCCCGATCGACGCTTACCTGTCCGATACCGATATCGGTCGGGAGCTGTATGATCTCATGCCGAAAGAGCACTGGAACGCCCTCACGGTAAACGGAAGCGTTTTTGGCGTCGACGGTTATATGTCATCTGTAGATAACGCTTTCACTTACCAATATAATGCGGCGTTGGTTGAAAAATACGGTTATGACATCAATATTCCGCCGTACGAGCAAATGGAGAAAATATATGAAATAGCCGATAAAGAAAACTGCGACGCCGTGTCATGCGGCGGATATGCGTGGATCGTCTGCAATTGGACAAACGCAAAAATGCTTGACAGCTGCGTTTATTGGGATGAATCAGAAAAGCGCGCTAAATCAATATTTGAAAATGACGACTATATTACAAAGCTTAAGTGGTTATTTAACTGTGAGCCTGATTCCCCGACTGCAAACGGTCATAGGGAAAACTGTTTTTTGATGACTTCCGCCGTATACGGTAAAGGCAGCGGCGGCATTTCGGCACGGCGCTATTATGACAACAGCATAGATGTAGTATCGGTAAGCGAGGACGGTTATATTATTTCGGCTTACAACGCCACAGGTATATGCTTCGCGTCAGATCATAAGGATATGGCGTTTGATCTGCTTGCGCGCGTACAGACGGATAAATATCTGAACAATCTGCTGACTTACGGCGTTGAAAATACAGATTATATGATCGAGGACGGCGTTCCGGATACGGTAACAAATCCGTTCAATTCTTATAGATTTGCGAACAGAATGATCTGCTATCCCGAATCTTCGGACGATATGACTGCGGAAGAATATTCGGATTTCTATGGAAGCGCGAGCACATCATCGGATATTAAATTTGCGTTTGACGCCCGAGAAGTTATTGACGAATCCAAAAATACATGTCTGGCGATGTATGAGTTAGATGATACGGATAAGTGGAAAGAGTTCAAAGACGCCGATGAGTTCATCGAATATTATAAGCAAAAGTTAAAAGAAGCCGGAATAGATAAGATAATTGATGAGTGTAACCGACAGTATGGAGAGTATGAAGATTACTAACTACTAATAACTATAAGACAAATAACTATATAACATAATCTTTCCATCACGATGTTCGCGGAATAGTTGTTAGAGAATAGTTATTAGTAGTTAGTTTCAAGGTGCCTCCTTGCGGCGGCGATTTTAAAGGTGCGGTTAAACAATTACTAACTACTAATAACTAAACAACTAACAACTATAAGGTTCCGCCTTGCGGCGGCGATTCTGAATGTGTAAAATTTGATCCTCTATCTTCCGACTCTCAATCCTCTGAATTACCACATTATGGAAATAGTAGAAATTTCAGAAATAACATGGTAGTAGTGGTTTTAAGAAATATTATAAATTATCAATTCAAATTTCTTTTACATTCTTTTCAAAATAGCAATATAGTCCTATAATAATGGCTTTATAGATATCTATAAAAAGGAAAACGCATATTATAATATATCAATACTATCTTAAAAACGGTTTTTAAGAAGTCATACTGTTTCTGATATTTCTACTATTTCCTAAAATTGGAAAATACAGCGCTATCCCCAAAATCATATGACATAATTATCCGCGCCGAGCTGCTTTTCATTATCCAAAATATCCTGGAGCGTGATCCCGTCAAGATACTCGGTCATCACCCGGTAAAGCCCCTGCCATACGGGAAGGGTCGGGCAATCGGCGCTTCGCTTGCAGTCGCTCGGACATTCCGCACAGAAAACCGGGGCTAAGCTTCCCTCGGTCAGGCGGAGTATCTCCCCGACCGTGTACTGCGACGGGTCCTTCGCAAGCATATACCCGCCCTGATAGCCGCGGTTGGTTTTCAAAAAGTCCGATTTATTGAGAATGGGAACTATCTGCTCGAGATATTTTTTCGAGATGCCCTGGCGCTCGGCTATGTCCTTAAGCGCAATATAGCCCTCGCTGCGGTGCTCCGCAAGATCTAAAAGCATTCGCAGAGCATACCGCCCCTTAGTGGATATTTTCATACTATCCGCCTCCTTTTTTATCATAACCTAATTATAACATATATTTTGTAGGTTTTCAAGAGGGGCAAGTTTTAAGATGTGGCCGAAGCGGCCGCATCAAGAATACAGAAGTCAGATGTCAGAAGTCAGAATGTCAAGGTGTCGCCTATGGCGACGATTTTAAAAATAAAAAGTAATGCGGGCGATTTAGACACTCCCAAGTTTTATTTTTACGCCGTTGAATTTATCGAGAGAAAAGCCGCGAAGTTGGGCGAGGATTTCTGCGGAGTAAAATACCCCCGACCCAAATCGGGGATTTTCTTATTTGATTTTTCACTGAAAAGACCCCCGTTCAGACGGGGGTATAAAGTGTTCAATAAATGCGCAGGAAATGCTCTTGCGATTATATTTAATTCACATTTTGTCCTTCAAGCTCTGCGTAAGGCACTCTACCCCCTATTCGCTTTCCTCGCCGGAAATGGGCTTGACGTACTTCTCGATATACTCGTTCAGCTCGGTGCGGAACTCCGCGGAATCGGCCGCGTGGGCGGTGTAGGCGTGCTCCTCGGCGTTGATGTCGTAGCTGTGCAGAACGCTGAAGGCTATATTTGAACAGTGGTCCGCGACGCGTTCGATATTTATCAGCAGGTCGCTGTA
>CANRHA010000100.1 GCA_947630315.1 uncultured Clostridia bacterium | reverse complement strand
TCTTGTTGAGGTTGAAGCCGTTTACGATGACTTCTCCCTCGGTCGCGGTAAGCTCGCGCAGGATAAGCTTTATTAAGGTTGACTTTCCTGCGCCGTTTGCGCCTACGACAAACGCAAACTCATTGTCGTCGATTTTAAGATTAACACGGTTGAGCGCCTGCTGCCCCGTGGGATATGTATAGGAAACGTTGCGAAATTCGACCATTGTCGGTAAATTACTCCTTTCGGGCGATCAGTACTTTGTGGGCTCGGACGAGAGATATTTTTTGACCATCAGCGCGATCTTGAATATAATTGCGTGATCGAACTCGCGGAGGTCGAGCCCTGTGAGCTTCTTGATTTTTTCGAGACGGTAGACAAGGGTGTTTCTGTGAACAAACAGCTTGCGCGACGTCTCCGACACGTTGAGGTTGTTCTCAAAGAACTTCTGAATGGTGAACAGGGTCTCCTGGTCGAGGGATTCTATTGAACCCTTCTTGAAGACCTCTTTTAAGAATGTTTCGCAGAGAGTTGTGGGAAGATGGTAGATAAGCCTTGCTATGCCGAGGTTTTCGTAGCTGACTATGGTCTTGTCGGTGTCGAAAACTTTACCTACTTCGAGCGCGATCTGGGCTTCTTTAAATGAAACGGCGAGGGCACGTACGGAATCGACAACAGAGCCTATACCGACATTAACGCGGGTATAGAACTCGCTCGAAAGGGTATCGGCGATGGAAAACGCAAGCTTTTCAAGGTCTGCCGCTTCGATGTTCTGGCGGGTCTCCTTAATAAGAACGATGTCGGTCTCGGAGGTGGTGAAGACGAAATCCTTATTTTTATCGGGGAAGAGGTTCTGGATAACGTCGAACGCCGAAACGTCGTTGGCGGAGACGATCCTTATAAGGAGAACGACCCTATGGGCCTCGTTGCTGAAATGAAGCTCACGGGCTTTTATCATTATATCTCCGGGGAGAATGTTATCCAAAACAACGTTCTTGACGAAGTTGGTGCGGTCGTATTTTTCATCGTAGAACTGCTGGAGGTTTGAAAGGGCGACGCAGAGCATCGACGCAACCTTATAGGCGGATTCGTCTGCGCCCTCGACAAAGACCGCGTACTCGTTGCGGGCCTTTGCGCCGAAGGGCTTATAGGTATAGCCGTCGCGCACGAAATAATCGAAGGTCTCGTTGAGATCCAAAGAGACGAACTCGTTTGCCGTGCCGATTTTTGAGGGGTCGCTGCATGCAACTACAACAGCGCTTTCGTCGACAACGCCGATCTCACATCCGACCGTTTCGCTCATCTGATGTACAATACCTTGGAAAAATCTGTTAGGCATATTTCTTACTCCCTGCAATTTAGATTAAAATGGCTGTGTTGTGATCATGACGACAAAAACGCTGAATTTATGCGCTATTTATCTATTCTTATAGATTATATCATCATTTTTTTGCCAATGTGTTAATAAAGTGTGAATATAACAAAAAAATAAGAGCTTTTTTATACAGTTTTACCAACAGATGGGCGGGTAGAAGACAGAAGTCAGAAATCTGAAGACAGAAACGCTTTATCAAAATTTGCAAAAGATGAATGGCACACAAGTAGACTGCAACTTTCTGCCACCTATGCCGCCACATTCTGCTCCTACCGCAAGCTCCCTGCTTTCCGCCACTTCTGTCCTACCGGGTCTGACTTCTGCCCTCTGTCCTCTGCACAGCCCCCCAACAATTTTCCTCAAAATAGCCGCGCGGTGATTGACGGCGGGGCGGGAAGGGTGTATAATATCGGCATAGGCGGTGCCCGACGGCACTTTGCGATTATCTTTCGGAGGTAATTTATGTCTGATGATCTTAACCGAAGCTGGGTCTGCGCATGGGCGGCCGCTCAGCTTAATTCCGATAAGGATACCCTGCCGAAATCTTTCGGAATAAGCGGCAGCACCTGCCGTATGCAGTTCAGGACCTCGATAGCCGGCAGCCGCATAAGGCTGACCTTTTCAAACGAATATTCCGAGACCCTCGACCCGCCGGAATGCGCACTTGAAATAAAATATGCCGAGGTTGCGCTTTTAAAGGATCCCGGAAGCTGCGAAATAATCCCCGGGAGCGCAAGGCCCTTAACCTTTGGCGGGGCCGACGGCGTTGATATCCCCGCGGGAAAAAGGGTCACATCAGACGCGGTAGATTTCACCCTGCCCGCGCTCGGATTTGTGGCGGTAACGGTCAGCTTTGGCAGAACGCCCGCTTTTCCGTCATGCCACCGCGAGGCCGACTGTTCAAGCTGGCTTTCCCGGAATGACGCGGCGCATTTTACCCCCGATGAGAATATGTGGAGCTACTTTTCACTCTGTCGCGCAGATGTTCTTGCCGATAAGGGTGCGGAGGCAATAGTCTGCTTCGGCGATTCAATAACCGACGGCGCGGTCTCAACGTTCAACGGCTTCGACGCATGGCCGGATATTTTGGGCGGCGCGATGCAAAAATCAACAGAAACAAAAAACATAGCCGTGGTGAACAGCGCCATAGCCGGCAACGCAATATACGGCGGCTGGGGCGTAAAGGCTATGGAACGCTTTTCGCGCGATGTTCTTGAGATCCCCGGCGTCACGCGCGCTATAATCTTAATAGGAACAAACGACATTCCCGGCGCGGAAAACGACATATCGGACTACATGATAAAAACTTACTCTGCCATGGTCGACGCCTGCCGCGAAAAGGGCATAAAGGTCTACGCCGGAACGGTCACGCCGTTCGGAAATAATGAGCACTGGGCCTCGGCGCTCCACGAGGGGATCAGAAAAAGAATAAACGAATGGATGATGGCCCCGGACAGCGGCTACAACGGTTTTATTGATTTTGCGTCCGCGGCCCGCGACCCTGAGGACGAAACGGTCTTAAAAGCGGAATACGACTCGGGCGACGGACTTCACCCAAGCGCCGCCGGCCATCACGCGATGGGCGCCGCCGCCGTTTCGGCGATGATGAAGTACATAAAAGAAGAAACGCGATAGGGTCGAATGGATATCGGAAACAGATGCTCAGAGAATAGAGGCACAGCGGGAAGATAAGGCGCGGAGAAAACATGAGTTACATCGAAGATTATTACA
This sequence comes from uncultured Clostridia bacterium, assembly GCA_947630315.1. Lineage (GTDB taxonomy): Bacteria > Bacillota > Clostridia > Oscillospirales > Ruminococcaceae > Faeciplasma. The sequence continues at coordinate 3,397 of CANRHA010000100.1, read as the reverse complement.
ACAGTTATGATGAGGAAGGGCGGCTGCTTTCCCGACACGGGCAGGTCGAATACCTCACTACGATGAAATATATCCGCGAGTGTCTTGCGGGAATATCCGAACCGAAAATTTTAGAGGTGGGCGCCGGAACCGGGCGGTACAGCGTGACGCTGGCAAAGCAGGGTCATCGGGTGACGGCCGTGGAGCTTGTAGCGCACAATCTTGAATTGCTCAAAGCCAAATTGGACGGTTCGGAGCCGATCACGGCCATACAGGGCAACGCGTTGGACCTGTCGGCTCTGCCTGACGGCGCTTATGATCTGACGATGCTTCTGGGGCCGATGTATCACCTTTACACGAGGGAGGATAAACTCAAAGCCCTTGCCGAAGCGGTTCGGGTGACAAGGCCCGGCGGGTATATCTTAGCCGCCTACTGCATGAACGAGCCGACGGTCATACAGTATGTCTTTGGGCTGAACAAGCTGCATGAGGTGATGGAGCTGAATATGCTCACGCCGGATTGGCACTGTGTGAGCGAGCCTAAGGATCTGTTTGAACTGGTGCGCACGGAGGATATCGCCGCGCTTGACGCAGAGGTTCCCGTGAAGCGGATCAAATTGGTAGCCACTGACGGCGCCACAAACTATATGCGGGAATATATCGACGCCATGGACGATGAGACTTTTGCAAAGTGGGTGGACTATCATTTTGCAATTTGCGAACGGAACGATTTGATCGGAGCATCACATCATACTTTGGATATTGTGCGGAAGGTTTGAGGGGTATGGGTATTTGCAGGGCAAATGGCGCGCCATGCATGGAAAGGTAAGATAGGCCGGTACGGAAGCGCTGTAAAAAGGGATTCGCAAGAGAATGATATTTGAAAGTTGTTATACCTTACTGCATTAAATATAATTCTCGGGTGCACCGGTCCTTGATGAAAAGGTATTCGCTTCGTTCATGCTATTTTAAATGAACCAGCACCATTGTACGCCTTGGATCATAAAGCAAAACAAAGTGAGTCCACATCATCATAAAAGGTATTCGCAAATTTCCTTGCGGAAATTTTCTCATACTATTTGAATCACCCCACCCCCTGCCTCCCTCCCCTCGAGGGGAGGGGAAACGTTGGGTGCTGACTTGGGAGGGAGTGCTTCAACCAATGGGTGCGAAAGGTATTCGCTTACTCTCATATTATTGCTTACCCTCAGCGCCCTCATCAACTAACTACTAACAACTATTCTCTAACTACTATCCGCTCATGCTATTACAGTCACCCCACCCCCTGCCCCCTCTCCCCTCGAGGGGAGGGGGTTCTGCTTTGCCATGGGCGCGTGCGTAGCCCAGGCGGGGAGGTGTAATCCTGCGCAGACGGACTTGCTTCATCACGAACTTCCGGTCAAGCGGCTCAACGGCGTAGCCGTTGAGCAAGCGACGCGATTATTTCTCCGTGAGCTCCGCGAGCCGAGCCTTTATGGCGAGCGAGGGCGAACGGCAAGAAATAACGCCTCGTTTCATTCCCAATCCCTCCAAACCTCCGGGCAATATCCCACCGTGGCTTGGCGGCCGTTGCGGACGACCGGGCTTTTTATCAGCCGGGGGTCGTCCAAAAGCTTTTCCGTCTTCTGCTCGGCGCTTGAAAGATATGCCATTAGCCCTGCGTCCGGCGATTTGGATTTCGGATCTATCAGCGCGTCAAGCCCAACCGCAGATATTACGCTGTCAAGCTCTCTCGGGCTGAATCCTTTTGAATCAAGATCGATCAGCTGATACTTTATCCTGCGCTCCTTGAACCAGCGTTCCGCCTTTTTCGAGTCAAAACATTTTGATCTCGCGTAGATCTGTATGTTCATGATCCTTCCTCCGTATCAATAATAACCGTAAACGGCCCGTCCGCCGTCATATCAATAACCATGTGTGCGCCGAATACGCCCCGTTCGGGTTCAAAGCCCAGCCCGGCAAGTTCGGCGCAGAATTTTTCGTACATCATGTTTGCCTCCTCGGGCGGAGCGGCGTCAAAGAAGCTCGGCCGGTTGCCGTGAGAGCAATCCGCAAAAAGAGTAAACTGAGAAACCGCAAGGATCCTCCCGCCGACGTCGCCGAGCGAAAGATTTGTCTTGCCGTTTTCGTCCGAGAATATCCTGAGTTTTGCTATTTTTGATGCAAACTTGCGGCAGGTTTCGGCGCAATCTCCCCTGCCCACGCCTAAAAGGATCAAAAATCCCCTGCCGATCTCGCCGACGGTTTTTCCCTCGACCGTCACCTTTGCATTCAGAACCCGCTGAATAACCGCTTTCATCTGCGCGCCTCCTTTTTGGATATTATACACCGTTGGGGGAAATAAAGCAAGGGCGGTTAGATAGATATTAGAGGATAGAGGGTTAGAATATAGAAAGCGAGGCGTTATTTCTTGCCGTTCGACTGCCCTCGGCGAAAAGTATTGCCTCGGTTGTCTCGCGGAGAAATAATCACCTCGCTGCTCAACGGCTACGCCGTTGTGCCGCGCCCGACCGAGGGCTTGTCAAAAAAAGCGACGTGAACAGGAATAGGCGAGGGCGTTGGGTGCGAACTTGTAGGGGAGTGTTACGCACCCGGGGTAAAAGGTATTCGCTGCGCTCATACTATTTTAATTGCCCCACCCCTAACCCCTCCGCTTTTAGAAGATAGAAGTTAGATGATTAGAAGATAGAACGCTCTGCTCGGGGCGAGCAATACAAAGTGTAACTGACATAGGAGCGTGCGAGTGGTGCGGGCATGTAATTGGGTGCCACGCGCCCGGGGAGCAGGGGCGCGGCGGACCGACAGTATTTGCAGTAACCGGGCGGCTTTTTGTCCGCCGCGCCCGGGGTAAAAGGTATTCGCTCACCCTCGAATTATCGCTCACCCTCAGCACCCACATCAACTAACTACTAACAACTAATCTCTAACTACTATCCGCTCACCCCACCCCCTACCCCTCCCCTCAAGGGGAGGGGCGCCGCTCTCAGGCAACCTTTCTGCTGAGCCGCACCCGGATCACCCCGCCCCGTCCAGCTTGCACAGAAAATTTGGGCATAGCAAAGCCCCCTCCCCTCGAGGGGAGGGGGAAGGGGGGTAGGGTGATTCAAATAGTATGAGAAAATTTCCGCAAGGAAATTTACGAATACCTTTTTATGTTGTGTGGACTCACTATGAATTGCTTTATTATCCAAGGCGCACAATGAACCGGTTCATTTAAAATAGCATTCGCGCAGCGAATACCTTTTTACAACCGGACAGCGGTGTCGCGCCCTGTCACGCTCGCCTATCGGAGAGCGTTTCTGTCCTCTGCCCTCTGTCTTCTACTCGGATAGCATGAGCGGCTTTGCCGCGAATACCTTTCCATCAGTTGGGAGCATCCGCGCTCTGTACCACCCGCCCCTGTTGGCGCGCCTCTGTC
>CANRHA010000099.1 GCA_947630315.1 uncultured Clostridia bacterium | reverse complement strand
TACCGCCCAGCTCTGCGGGTTGAGCCACATATTCGCCTCGGGATCGGCCTTTGCGCCTACGACAACGCCGTCCTCGCGTATGCCTCTTATGAACCTGTCTTCATCCCAGCATTTGTTTAATGATGCCGCAAGCTTTTCCTGAACGTCGTCGAGGTACTCTATATAGTCGACGTCGTTTCTGCCCTTTGCCCATTCGCGCATAAGGCTCATCGCGTAGTAAAGCTGGAACGCGACAAAGGTGGATTCTCCCTTTGCGCCCATTCTCAAGCAGTCGTTCCAGTCGGCGTGAAGCCCTGCGGGCATATCGTGTGCGCCGAGGCGGAGCATAGAGAACTTGATAGCCCTCTTTAAGTGATCGTAAACGGTATCCTCACCGCCGTTAGCGTAAACTATAACTTCATCGAGGAAGCCTATGTTGCCGCTCTCGCCGATATACTTGTATACGGTCGGGAAGAGCCACAGCGCGTCGTCGGCCCTGTAAGAGGGGTGGCCGGTGGCCTGAACGTATGAGGGGTCGTCGGGAGTGTCCTCATGGCCGGCGTTGTGGTTGAATTTTACAAGCGGAAGTCCGCCGCCGTTGTCGACCTGAGCCGAAATCATGAAGCGTATTTTTTCAAGCGCCATCTCTGGGTCAAGGTGGATAATTCCCTGAATGTCCTGAACGGTATCGCGGTAGCCGTAGCCGTTTCTGAGTCCGCAGTAGATGAGCGACGCCGCCCTCGACCATGTGAACGTAATGAAGCACTGGTAGGCGTTCCACACGTTTATCATGTTGTTGAACTCCTCCGAGGGGGTCTCTATCTCGAAGTGACTGAGCTTTTCGTGCCAGTAGTTTTTAAGCTCGTCTACCTCGGAATCCACCAAAGCGGTATTCTCGTATTTTTCGATTATCTTGGCCGCGGCCGCAGAATCACGCTGACCGAGGATATAAACAAAGGTCTTTTCCTCGCCCGGCTTAAGGGTAACGTTGCTCTGCAAGGCTCCGCAGGCGTTCGAGTTGTAGTTCATGCTGCCGTCGCAGAGGCCGGTCTCAACGGCTATGGGGTTTGAATATGTGCGGTAAGGGCCTATAAAGCTGTCAAGGTTTCCGCAGGCGGCGTCAGCCTTCTGGCCGGCAAGCCCGAGGAAGCGTTCGCGGTGGTTCGAGCCGGAAGCGTCGCGCCCCGAGTTTTCGTTTATATGCTGGATAACGCGGTTGCCCTCAAACGATGTTCTTGTGATGAACAGGGTGTACTGAAGGTTTACCTGATCCTGCTCGTAGTTGTTGTCGTTGGTAAATTCAAGGAATCCAAACACCGAGAGTTTTCTTTCGGCGGCGGAATCGTTTTTTACCTTTGCGCGCCACACCTCATAGGTGCAGCCGTTTGGAACGTAATATGTAACCTCAGACGTAATTCCCTTATATTCCGCCTTCATCACAGAGTAGCCGGTTCCGTGGCGGACCTCGGACTTATACTGATCGAGCGGCTTGCCTACGGGCTGCCATGTCGCAGACCAATAATCGCCGTCGGCGTTATCGCGGATATAGATATAACGCCCGGGCAGCGCCATCATCGAGTTGAAGCGGTAGCGCGATATTCTGCCGTTTGCGCCGCTCTGAACAAAGCTGTAGCCTCCGGCGTTGTTCGAGATTATAGCTCCGTAGGCGGGCGAGCCGAGATAGTTGCACCAAGGCGCCGGGGTATCGGGTCTTGTGATGACATATTCCTTGTTTTTAAGGTCAAAATGTCCGTACTGCATGATATTTCCTCCTTATGTAAAACGTTCATATCAATATTACCATTTTTGTCCGCAATTTACAAGGGGTTTCGCAAAAAAAGATGTTCCGTTACCTCATCGGGCGGCGCGCATCAGAAGGCAGAAATCAGAAATCAGAAATCAGAATTTAAATGCAGCGAACAATGCGGGCGGAACCTGCGCTTCTGCGTAATTTCCAGCTTCCATATATATAACTACAGGCCGCCATAAAATCCGATACCCGACATCAGGCAACAGCCTTCTCGCCGCCCCCTCGCGGGGGCGGCAGGGGCAAGCCCCCGCGCCGCCTTTCGGCGGCGCGCCGCACGCCTGCGGCGTGCGGGGGCGGCGGTTGCGCCGCCGCCCGGGGCTTGCCCTGCCGCACCGCGATCGAAGACTATAGCCTTCGGTTCCTCGCCCCGCGGCGCCCCCCGAGTAAGCGCAAGGCCGCCGGTCAGGCCGCCCAGCCGCCGGCCTCAAGCATGTTTTCTATGAATATCCCGTAGCCCATCGTCGGGTCGCTCACAAAAACGTGGGTGACGGCGCCTATGAGCTTGCCGTTCTGAATTATCGGGCTGCCGCTCATTCCCTGGACGATCCCCCCGGTCGCGTCTAAGAGCCTGCTGTCGGTTATCCTTATTATCATGTTTTTGGTGTCGCTGCCGTCGTTCAGGTTGATCCGCTCTATTACCGCGTCGTATTCGCAGGGGGCCGAGCCTTCGACCGTCGTCAGAATGCTCGCCTTGCCGGGTTCCACCTCGGTCCTGAAGGCTATGGGTATGGCCTTTACGCCCGCGCCGAAGTAGTTCACCGTTCCGAATATCCCCTGCTCGCAGTTTTTCGATATATTCCCCGATGCCAGCCCCGAGAGAAAGGTCCCGTAAAGCTCGCCGGGGTGCCCGCTCGAGCCCGGCTCACAGCCGGTTATGGTAACGTCGACTATCTCGCCGGTGCCGAGGGGAAGTATCCTCTGGGTGTCGGCGTCTGAAATAGGGTGCCCGAGCGCCCCGAACTTTCCCGTCTCGGGGTCGATATATGTCAGCGTTCCCACGCCCGCCGCGCTGTCCTTTATCCAAAGCCCGGCCTTATATGTTCCCTCCGCCTCGGAGAAAACCGGCTCTATCGCCGTTGTGAACTCCTTTCCGTCGCGCCTCACCCTTATTTCGACCGCCTCGCCGTGAGATTCCCTTATGATCTGCGCAAAGCGGTTAGACGACGTAAGCTCCTCGCCGTTTGCCGATAAAATAACGTCTCCGGCCTTTATGCCCGCGTCGCCGGCAGGATTTTTGCCTCCTCTTACCTCCTGGGTGGATACTACGATCACCCCTTCGGTCAGAAGCTTTATGCCTATCGGCGAACCCCCGGGTATCAGAAGCGGCGCCTCGGTGTGTTCCACTTCGGCGTTCTTTATAGGTATAAGCCCGAATATGGTAACGGTCGCGGTCTCGGCGGCCCGCTCGCCCGAACTTACCTGCGCCGCCTGCGAAGATGTATCCGCCGGAACCATTTCAAGCACCCCTCCGAGAACCGGCAGCCCCTCGCCGGATACATAAAAGCTGTCGGGCAGCGTTTCGCCGAAATACCCTACCGCCGACATCGCCGCTAAACTGAGCGTGGCTATTATACATGTCAATCCTTTAATAAACCTGTTCATTTTAGATTCGTTCCTTTCTGAAAGCTTTTTGCGCTGATATTTTTTGCAGAGGTCAAAAAAATACACCGCTTGAAAAGCAAGTATTATTTTCATTGTCAATAATCAAGAACAAAAGATGTCAGGCAATCAAAAATAAGGCTTGAATGTTTCGGCGGTATTTGCTATAATAGTAAATGTAAACCCATGGCGGCTTAATTTGCCGCCGTAAAAATTATGATTTGCAGAATCTGAAAGGATATACCCCGAAATGAGCGTAAAAGAGCTTCTGGGTGCGGCGGTATTCTTTGCTGCCGCGGCCCTGTTTCTGTGGATGCTTATAACAAGCATACGTTCGCTGATCGATCAGCGAAAGACCCCTTTAAAATACCGGCCCGCAAAGGTGATAAAAAAGACCTCGTCCGAGGAGGACGGCAAAAAAGTCTACCTCGCCGAATTTTTAGCCGACGGCGAAAATATCGTTTTTAAGATGTCCGAAAGCGAATGGAACAGTCTTGAGGAAGGCGCAAGCGGCCGGCTTTTCTGCCGCAGAGAAAACTATCTCGGCTTTGAGACCGAAAAACTACCGGAGGAAGACCCTGATGAAAAGAATTCCCGATAAAAATATCCAGATAATAGCAAAGGTCGTTATGACCGCTCTGTTCATATGGTCGGGGCTGTTCTGGAGCGGCGTCTCGATAATATACTTTGGAGGCTTTAAGCCCGAATATTCATACCTTGCTGCAAAATTTGCAATAGGCTGCGCGCTTATTTTAGTCTCGCTTATCCTCTGCTGGCTGCGCTTTTACATGATCCAGGCTCTGCCCTGCGCGATAGGACTTGCCGTATACCTCTCGCCGGTCAGCGAAATGATAACTCACGTAAACGAAAACAACACCGTCGATTCCTTCAGGCCGATGACCTTTGAAGTCAGGTATCTGCCTATGGTCGGACTTGCGGTTTTGGCCGCCGCGCTGTTTATCGGCCGGCTCGGGCAGATAATTTTGACAAGGCGTGAAAAGTCGGAAGAATATAACAACCGCCCGGCCGAGAGCGTCCTTGAAAAACATCATGATGAATAGTAGCGCATTTTCGGCATAAATTTTATTACAGTAAACATCAAAGGCATCGGTGATAAATATGGAAAACAACAACCGCCCCGTCGGGGTATTCGATTCGGGTCTCGGCGGGCTTACTACCGTGCGCGAACTGCGCGCGATCCTGCCCAACGAGGACATAATCTACCTCGGCGACACCGCCCGAGTGCCCTACGGCACCCGCAGCCGTGAAACGATCCTGCGCTACGCGCATCAGGACCTTTCGTTTCTGGAGCGCTTCGGCGTTAAGTTCACTATCGTCGCCTGCGGCACCGTTTCAAGCGTTATAGTCGGCGAAAGCTCCTTTTCAAAAAGCCACTGTACCGGGGTCATAGAACCTGCGGTGAACGCGGCTGTGAGATCGACAAAAAACGGCAGGATAGGCGTTATAGCTACCGGCGCTTCGGTTCGCAGCCAAAGCTATGAAAAGCTCATACGCAGCGCGATGCCCGAGGCGGAGGTCTATTCAAAGGCGTGCCCTATGTTTGTGCCGCTGGTCGAAAACGGCTATACCTCGCCCGAAAGCGTTCCGACCCTCGCCATAGCGCGGGAATACCTTGAACCCCTCGCCGAGAGCGGGATAGACGTTCTTATCCTCGGCTGCACCCATTACCCGCTCTTGGCGGACGTTATAAAAAAGGTCATAGGCGACGGCGTTAAGCTTATCTCCTCGGGCGCCGAGGCCGCAAAGGCCGCAAAACTCAGAATGGAGACGATGGGCCTTTTAAGCTCCGCATCATCTCCGGGAAGCATAAGAATGTTCTGCACCGACAGCCCCGAGCTGTTCAGGGAAAACGCGCGGCACTTCATTGACACGAGCGGAATTTCTGTCGATAGATGCAGCGTAGAAATGTGAGGATAAAATGAGAGAAGCTATAATAAGGATAAAAAGCGTACAGCGCGAAGGCGGCTCAAAAAACGAGACCGAGGTGATAACTGCGGGATCCTTCAAAAAGATACAGTCGGGCTACGAGCTTAGGTACGACGAATCGGACGCCACCGGCTACGAGGGTTCAAAGACGGTTTTAAAAATCCTCGACGGCTCCCGGATAGAGATGACCCGTTCGGGGGCGGTCGAAAGCGAGCTTTATATCGAGCGCGGCAGGAAAAACTTCTGCCTTTACGGAACGCCCTTCGGCGAGGTCACGGTAGGGGTGCAGGGAAAAACCGTCGAAAGCCGAATGACCGACGCCGGCGGCAACGTAAGCGCCAGCTACGTTATAGATATAAACTCCTCGCTGATAGGCGATTACGACCTTGAGATCGATGTGAGATGTTCCTGACCGCAGGGCAAAAATTTTTTTGAGAAAGCCTGCGAAAAAGCCGCGCCGGGTTTGTTGATATATTATGCAGGGGCGCTCGTGACAGGTCTCAACCTCACCTGCTCAACGGCAAGCCTGCGCGTCGGCGGATCCGGATAAGAGCAGCTTCCGCAAGCTTCAGTCGGTTCCTCTTTTTGCTTTATTTGACATCCGCCGACAAATATGGTATAATCGTTTTAACGTTATATATTTTTTCGTGATCTTATGAAAGGAGTTGCATTCTATGGGCAGAGCAGGCGCAGGCGGCGGCCGTTCGGCCGGCTTCAGCGGCGGAGGGCACAGCTCGGTATCTCGCAGCAGCGGGGGCCACAGGGCCTCGTTCGGCGGTTCATCGCGCGCGGGTTCTTCGCGCTCTACAGGAATGTCCTCCTCGTCTTCGTCGTCTAACCGCTCGGGCGGATTCGGCTCGCCGTTTTCCTATGCGTCTAACCGGCGCTCCTCGGGCGGAGGGATAAACACCGGCCCGATAATAGTATCTAACGGCGGGGGCGGCGGCCTCTTCGGCAGAAGCTCCGTCGGCTGCGGCGGCTGCCTCACGGGTATAATAGTCGTCGCCGTGATACTTATTATTTTCCTGGCCGTGTCGTCTATGTTCTCCTCGAACGAGCCGGAATACGTCAACACCGTTGAGGTTCCCGCAAGCTCCTACAACCGCGAAAAACTTGAAGGAACATCATGGAAAAACGACTGCGTGACCGACGAGCTCGGCTGGGTCTCAGAGGGCGGCTCGGTATCGGGCCTCGAAAAACAGCTCAGGAACTTCTTTGACGAAACCGGCATTC
>CANRHA010000098.1 GCA_947630315.1 uncultured Clostridia bacterium | reverse complement strand
CCTCTGAATAAAAGCTTTTTCATGATCATTCCTCCGATGGATTTTTAAGGGAAGGCGTAAAAGGGGCGGGTGGGGTGGGAGGGCGGGCGATGGAGCTGACAGGTTTTATGCAAGGTAAGCCCCTTTTACGCCTTCCCGAAGGTGCGGCCGGGCACGCCGGCGGCTATGTACTCAGGTATCAGTCGAAGCAGCCCTTGGCGGCTAAAAGCTCCGCGGCAAGCACCCCGCCTCCGGCAGCGCCGCGCAGGGTATTGTGTGAAAGGCAGACGAACTTGTAGTCGAACAGGGTATCCTCGCGCAGACGGCCTACAGAAACCGCCATTCCACCTTCAAGGTCGCGGTCAAGCTTCGCCTGGGGGCGGTTGTCGTCTTCAAAGTAGTTGATGAACTGCTTGGGGGCAGACGGAAGCTCAAGCCTCTGAGGCTCGCCCTTAAATTCTGCCCATGCCTTTAAAATCTCCTCTTTTGAAGGCTTTTTGTCGAACTTTACGAACACCGCAGAGGTGTGGCCGTCGGATACGGGAACGCGCAGGCACTGAGTTGTAATGAGGGGCCTCTCGGCGGGAACTATAACGCCGTCCTTTACCTCGCCCCAGATCTTCATCGGCTCGACCTCGCTCTTTTGCTCCTCGCCTTTTATGAAGGGTATAAGGTTGTCGACCATCTCGGGCCATGTTTCAAAGGTCTTGCCCGCGCCCGATATAGCCTGATAATTGCAGGCCAAAACAGCTTTAAGGCCGTACCCCCTAAGCGGATGAAGCGCGGGAACGTAGCTCTGAATAGAGCAGTTGGGCTTTACCGCAACAAAGCCGCGCTTTGTTCCTAAGCGCCTGCGCTGGGTCTCAATAACGGCTATGTGCTCTGAATTGCACTCGGGTATGAGCATCGGAACATCGGCGTAATAGCGGTGCTCCTTGTTGTTCGATACTACCGGGCATTCAAGCTTTGCATAGCCCTGCTCGAGCGCAACTATCTGATCGGACGGCATATCTACCGCGCAGAAAACAAAGTCGACCTCAAAGGCTATATCCTGCATATCCTTTACCGCGTCCTTGACGACCATATCGCCGACCCATTCGGGCAAGGGCGTTTTCATCGCCCACTTTGCCCCGACAGCCTCGCGGTATGTCTTGCCCGCCGAACGCTCTGAAGCGGCAAGAACCTTCAGCTTGAACCAGGGGTGATCGGCAAGAAGCGTTATAAAACGCTGGCCTACCATTCCCGTTGCGCCGATTACGCCTACATTGTAATTTTTCATCTGCAAATCCTCTCTTCCCGGGGGTTGAAATTCCCCGCATAATGGTATATAATCATACGCATACAGAATATCACACCGGCGGCGCGTTGTCAAGAATCAGAAAAAGCAGTAACATATTCTGCCGCACCCCCTGCGCGTGCAGAAACCTTTCATATGACCCTGGGCTTTGCCGCCGTATAACCGCAAACGGCGCCTTCTGACCGCTGCCTCGGGCGAAGCCCTGCGCCCCCCTGCGGGGGGGCGCGCCCCGCGCGCAGCGCGGGGCCGGCCGTTCCGGAGGAACGGCCGAGGGCTTCGCCCGAGGCGGCGGGAGGAGCAGAAGGCTGCGGATACCCGCCCCGCCGCACCTGCCGGTTTGCAGGCGCCGAAAAATATACGCAGAAATTGAGGATGATAGTATGCCGGACTTTGGCAACCTTATGAAATCTGACTTTTACTACGAGCTTCCGGAAGAGCTTATCGCTCAGACCCCGATAGAGCCGCGAAACCATTCGCGAATGATGGTGATAGACCGCAGGACGGGCGAAATTTCTCACGACCGCTTCTTCAATCTATGCAACCACCTCAAAAAGGGTGACACCCTCGTTGTGAACGATTCCCGCGTTCTGCCGGCGAGAATTTACGGCGAGAGGGAATCGAACGGCAGCTTTATTGAATTTTTACTGCTTGAACAAAAGCGTCGGAACGTCTGGGAGATACTCTGCCGACCGGGAAAAAAAGCAAAACCCGGCACCCGCTTTACCTTCGGCGGGGGAAAGCTCACCGCCGAGATACTTGAAGTTATGGAGGACGGCAACCGCATAGTCGAATTTTTCTGCGAGGGAAGCCTTTTTACCGTTCTTGATGAAATCGGCCAGATGCCGCTTCCGCCGTACATAACAAAAAAACTCGAAGACAAAGAGCGCTACCAGACCGTCTATTCGCGCGAGACAGGCTCTGCGGCGGCGCCGACCGCCGGGCTTCATTTTACAAAGGAACAGCTTGAAGACTTAAAAGCCCGCGGCATAAACGTCGTTCCCGTAACGCTCCATGTCGGCCTCGGAACATTCAGGCCGGTAAAGGAGGAAAAGGTAAGCGACCACAAAATGCACACGGAATTTTACGTTCTGCCCGAAGCTACCGCCGAGGTCATAAACAGGACAAAGGCCGAGGGCGGCAGGGTCATAGCCGTGGGCACGACCTCGTGCCGGACGCTTGAAAGCGTTGCAAAAAAGCTCGGCAGAATAGCCGCCGATGAAGGCTCGACCGATATTTTCATCTACCCCGGGTTCGAGTTTAAGGCCATAGACGGCCTTATAACCAACTTCCATCTCCCCGAAAGCACCCTCATAATGCTTGTAAGCGCCTTTGCAGGATACGACACGACCATGAACGCCTACAAGACCGCCGTCGAGGAAAAATACCGATTTTTCAGCTTCGGCGACGCTATGCTGATACTTTGACGATAAAACTCCCCTGCCGGCTGAACTTTAACCGGCAGGGTTTTTATTATGTTTTTTCGGATTTTATCAGATGTTCTTTGTTTCGTAGATCTTTTCATAGAACTTAACCGAATCAAGTGTGACGCTGTGGGGAACAACGCTGCTTTCAAGCTTTCCCTCCTTAACGCAATCCACCGCCTCTTTTACTTCGTAATAGAAGCCGTTTTTGGTCTCGCTGTCGGTAAATTCTTCTATCAGGCTTCCGTCCTTGCCGTATAAATACGCCTTGGTTGCGTAGTGGCTCGACGGCAGTATTATTTTGCCCTCCTCGCCGTAGAGTATCATCTTTTCCTCAAGCGGCCCCACGATGCTCGTAGTCATCGACGAAAGGCAGTCCTTGTACCTTAAAACCGCGTGGTTTACGGTGTCGACGCCGCTCTCGTGCCATAGGGCAGATACCTCGCAGTCGGAATAACCGTGTCCCATCATAAGAGTGGTGAGGTCGTAGGTGTAAACGGTGAGGTCGTAGGCTACTCCCCCGCCCAGCTTTGTTGAAAAGTATCTGTTTCCCTCGTGAGTCGGCGCCTTGAAGCCTATAGCCGCATCGGTAGCGTATATCCTGCCTATGCGGTTTTCATCTACCCAGCTCTTGACCTTTTTTACCGCCGGCAGAAAATAGCTCCACATAGCCTCCATCATGAACACGCCCTGGCGCTTGGCATACGAAATCGCGTCCTCGGCGTCGTTCAGGTTGCAGAACATCGCCTTTTCACAGAGGACCGGTATCTTCTTTTCAAGGCACATCATAGTAAGCGCAAAGTGAGAGCCGGTGTCGGCGCCTATGTATACGCAGTCGATCTTCTCGCTGTCCAAAAGCTCGGCGTAGCTGCCGTAGGCCGCGGGGATATTCTCCCTTTCGGCAAAAGCCTTCGCGCGGTCGATCGACTTACTCGCGACTGCCGTAACGCTTACCCCGGGTATCATTCTTGCGGCGTCGGTGAACTTGCGGGAAATATCTCCCGCGCCCATGATCGCAAATCTGAAATCTGACATAACGCTCCTCCTTTAAAATATCAATAAATTATTCCGCATTATTTCAGCGCGGCATATTGTACATGTTTCCGATGTCCGAAAGGGTCTTTTTGGCCTCGTCGACTACCCATTCGGGCGCAAGGACCTTTGCGTCGCTGCCGAACTGGAACAGCCAGCCCCAGAAGGTCGGGCTTATCTGAACATCTACCCTAACGGTAAAGCGGCTGTCGGAAATCGGGTTGATGTGAACGCTGTCGCCGAAGCGGTCTATAACGACGTTTATCAGGCCGTTTGCCATCTCGAGCACCACCGAAGCCTCAACGCCGCCGTACATGTTATATGTAGCCCTGAGAGATTTTGCAAAGGTCTCCTCGTCCATCGTAAGCTCATGCCTGCGGGTGTCGCGAACCTCTACGTCGGCCATTCGGTCTACTCGGTAGCGCGAGGGCTTATTGTGCTTGTTGCAGAAGCAGACAAGGTAGTAGCAGTCGCTCTCCCATATAAGATAATACGGAGATACAACGTAGGTTTCGCCGCCATGGCGGAAGCGTTTGTTTTTTGAGAGATCGTACTCGGTGTATTTGAAGGATATCTCTCGGTTGGTGTTTATAGCCTCGTGAATGGCGTTTGTGGTGTAGTAGATCTTCTCGTTATACGCCTTTACCCTGTTGCCTACATAAACCGTTCTGCGAAGATGCTTCGCGCGGTGGACGCTTGTAAGCTGCTGGAGCTTTTTTATAAGCTCGTTTGATTTTTTCTGGGTGAGAAATTTTGACGACGATACCGCGTCGGCGAGCACCGAAAGCTCCTCCTCCTGGAACAGCCGCGTTGCGACGTAATAAACGTTGGAATGCCCCTGGCGCTCTATTACAACGTCGAGGCCGGTTTCGATCAGCGCCGCGACGTCGTCGTAGATCGTCTTGCGCTCGGCGGATATCCCGTAAAGATCAAGCTGAGCTATAAGCTCGGGACCGGTGAGCTTATGCTCGTCATCGGTCTGCTCTAAAAGTATCTTCTGAAGGTATATAAGCTTTTCCTTCTGTTTTGACCGCCCCTCGGCCATCACGATCCCTCCCCTGCTGCGTCGGTGAAGCTTATGCTTTCAAGCTGAGCTATAAGGCTGTTTCTGAACTCGGCGCGGTACTCGTCGCGAAGTATCTTCTGCTCGGCTCTTTCCGCGTCGGTAAGCCCTACCGTCTTCGACTTTTTGGCAAGCTCGTTTATTCTTGATATTTTTTCTTTATCCATATTATTACCTGTCCTCTTTTTATGCCGATCATTTTTTATCAGCCTTTTTGGGCTTCGGTTCGGGAAGCTCGTCGTACATCGCGATAAAAAGATTAGTCAGAAGCTCTTTATCATCGACGCCGTCGACCCGAAGAAGTTTCTTTCTGCCGCCCTCGTATACCGAATCGTATTCCGCACCGGGCAGCATTTTTATTGCCGACGGAACCGGCCTGACCAACAGGCGCCCGTCGCAGAGATATGCCGCAAGCCTGCCGCGGTAATATATTAAGTATTCGCCCATCATCTGACGGCAGGAGATTCCGTCAAGGTCGGAAAGCTGCTCGGATATAAAGCTCAAAAATTCTTTGCTTGTCGGCATAGATTTATCCTCCGCGGTGTATCTGATCATAAAAATCAGCTGATTTTAATACTGAAAATGACGGTCAAAGGTCCTTTTTCATATACCCGCAGGTGAAGGGAAAGAAATCAAACTTCTTTGTGCCGATATGGATAAAACCCTGATTTTCATACCACTTTCGCAAAAGCCGGTTCTCTTCTACGATCCCGATGCTGATTTTCTTGCAGCCTTCTTTTTTGGCTCTGTCAAAAGCGTCGTTCAGCAAAGCGGCGCCGACGCCCTTATGGCGATACTCGGGAAGAACGCATAAATTACTGAGTTCGCATTGATGATCATCCTGCCAAAGCAAAGAATAGTACCCTGCAATTTTTCCGCAGTCAAGATAAAAAGCTATCATGAGCCTGCGCTCGGTTTCTAACTGATAACTAAGCCTATCGGCATCTACGGCAAAAGCCGTGAACCGCGGCGCGTTTTCCGCAGTAAATCCAAATTCATCTGCGACGGTTATAAAACTGTTTCTGATGACCTGTACGCATTCCGGAATGTCTTTTTTTCCGATCTCTTTAATAATTGTGCTCATATCTTAAAAGCCCTGTTCGTCGGATAACCGATTTGCATAAAACTCTGCAAAATAACATCTATAAAGATTTTATCACACCGAAAATCAAAAATCAATAGCTTAAGTCCAAAAAATCAGACTCGTTTTTTGTGACTATTGACATTCCTCAAAAAATCTGTATCATTATATTTAAGGAATTGCGAACATATGTTCGTGTGCGGATAATTTTTTTGAGGAGACTTATAAAAATGACAATATGTGAATTGGCAAAGATTTACAGAGATGAAGCTAAAAAACTTTTTGACTATCGCAAAAAACTGCTTGAAAAACTCGAAAACGAGACCGACGTCGACGCGAGAAAATCTCTTGAGGCGAGAATTTATACGATAGAAACGGAACGGTACGAGATAATTGAATCGGCAAACGAGATGGAAGCGTATGTAAGAGCTGTGGAAGGCAGGAAGGGCAAAATATGAACCGGGTCTCGTTTGACGAATGCGAGAATGTTATTGCGGCGGTGCGCGAGGCCGAGGGGTTTAAGATCGACCCGAGGCTTGTGCGGCGTGCGATGAACGAAACGCTGACGGATAAACAGAGGGCGTATGCGCAGGAATATTACTTTTTGGGCATGAGTATGCCGCGGATCGCGGAAAAACATGGGGTGAGTGTGTCGACGGTGTCGAGGACGCTCGAGAGGGCGCGACGGAGGATTTATAGGG
>CANRHA010000097.1 GCA_947630315.1 uncultured Clostridia bacterium | reverse complement strand
ATCCTTGTGATGCTCAGCAGCGAATCCACCGAGCGGAGTATGACCGTTATCCCCTGCTTTTCAAGGTCTCTTAAGGATCTTGCGACCGTTACGGAGGATTTGAGCTTTATCACAAATATCATCGCCAGCGAGCCGCCTATCGAAAGATATTGCAGGCTTGCGTCGCCCTTTGCGTACTGGGCCTCTTTTTCGGCCGACGGCAGCCCCTCTATAGAGTGGCTCTCCATAAGCGCGCGGTTTCCGAACAGCACCCTCTTGTTCTGTATCCAGCCCAAAAGCCCGAGGCCGTCCTCATAGAGGTAGCTCTCTACCGGGTAGAGCATTTCGGTCTTGCCCTTTATCATCTTATAAAACGCCGGGCGCAGAATGCTCTCGGTCTGGCAGCAGAGCGACGCCGCGTATATGATCCCGTCCTCTATGGGGGTCTTCTTTGCGGGTTTTATGTTTATTATCTCCACCATTCCGTCCGGGAACAGGTCTATGGCGTCTATAAGCACCGAGTTGGTGTCGCTGAACTGATCGACCGCCGAGTAGCCTAACATAACGGCGGAAGCCTGGAGATATTTCTTTGAAGCCTTTGCAAGAGGAATGTTGGTGACAAGCATCATCGCCGCGGCGGAGCATACGGCGCAGGTTCCCGCGGCGGCGGCAAGCCCGAACAGAAGCATTCTCGTGCCGGTGTTTACCGTTACCGGGTGAATGAACGCGGCTATGACCCCTACAAGCAGGGATATGACCGTTATAATAGGCGCGTAGTATTTGCAGAAAGCGTCGGTGACGTCGGAGGAATAGCTGTTTTTAATGAAGTCGCTGACAAATTCGGTCTTGCGCGATGTCGCGAGCGAGGGGAAATCGGTAAGAGCGCCCTTTGTGAACTTCGAGGCGACGTCCTCGTCGTCTATCCGCATGACCGCGTACTTTGAATACCCTCCCGAGACGTATCTGAAATTCCGCTCGGTTCGCGTAACTATCAGCAGCTTGCCCAATGTATTTATCAGCAGCCCGAATATGGAAACGCTTATATAAACGTTTACGGTCGAAAGCTGAACAAGCTCGGTGTCGGTCAGAAGGGCTATTCCCGAGGCCATGCTGAGTATCATCGACACGGCGGCGAGGCTGTCGCTGTCGGCTTTAAGGGTGAACAGCTTTTTTATGCCGACCGCCAGGACCGTATAAGAGAAGAAGCAGGCCGCAAGCCCGAGTATGACGTTTACGAATAAGTAGGGCATTCCCTGATTTTCCGATTTTGACAGCAGGGCAATTATAGGCATTCCGTGGTCGTTGGCGAACGTTATATACGCCGATACTACGGCGGTGACGAGCAACACGCAGAGTCTCACGACAAGGCTTGCCTTCAGCGAGGATATATTCCCCGCCATTTCGCGGGCCTGCTCAAAGTTTACAAAGTCGGCGACCTCGCTGCGCTTTTTGGGCTGTTCCTCCTCGTCCTCCGAGGATATAACGAACTGTTTTACCCTTTCGCGGCGCTTGGCGTTTAAGTATGCAAGGCGTTCCTCCTCGGTCGCGCCCTCCTCAATATTTATCTCGGTATTCGGAAGTATCTTCGAGTCGAGGTCGAGGCCGATGTTGTCTATTGACGCCCTGTTTACCGGCGGGACCTTTGATTCGCGGTGCTTGGGCGCGCCTCTTTCCTTTTTAAGCTTTAAAAGCCCCTCCATAATGGCGGTGTTCGAGCCGTTTTCCCTCAGCGGCCTTACCGGCTGTTCGCTGCGCTTTACGCTTTCCTCAACGGGAGTTATTTTCGGCTCGGGTTCGGCCGCCTGCTCGGGTTCCGCTTTTGATTCCGGCTCTGCGGGTTCTTCATTTACCTGCCCGGGTTCAGCTTCGAGCATCTTTTCGAGGACGTCGGTGCCCTGCTGAGTCTCCTTTGCGTGTCTCAGCCCGGGGTCGATTATCTCCTCGGGAACGGTATCCGGCTTTATCTCGACCGGCTCGGAGAGCTTTTCAAATATAAGCGCGGTGTCGCTTGTGACCTCGCCGAAAGCGGGAGCCGACGGCTCCTCGGCCTTTCTTATCGGGGGTTCCTCCTCGTCCTCGGCGGGGGTAAACGCGTAGCTGTTGTCGCCTATTTCAAGGACGTCCTCTATAACCTCGGTTTTCAGACCTACCTTTTTTGCAGGCTCCTGAGGCGCGGTTTTTTTATCGGAACCGTTCTTTTCGGCCTCCTCCTTTTTTAAAGAAGCCGCCTTAGAGGAATATTCGTTTATTATATCGTCTACCGAAAAATCCTTGGCTGTCATCCGGTTACCTCCTTATAGTTGTTAGAGATTAGTTGTTAGTTGTTAGTATTTGATGAAAGAGGATAGTGCAAAAATCAACTTGGGGGTTAGACTAAGCTGCGCTGTCTTACTACCTCGTACATGAATATGCCGGCCGCCACTGAGGCGTTGAGCGAGGTTATCTTTCCGCGCAGGGGAAGTCTCAGCATAAAGTCGCATTTTTCGGCTATAAGTCTTCCTATCCCGAACCCCTCGGAACCTATCACAAGCCCCACGGCGCCCTTTAGGTCTGTGTCGGCATAGTTTTCGCCCTTGGCGTCGGTGCCGTATATCCATACCCCCGCGGCCTTAAGCTCGTCGATAGCCGCGGCAAGGTTGGACACCCTCGCGACCCTGACTATGCTTGCCGCCCCGGCTGATGTTTTATACACGGTTTCGTTCAGCGAAGCCGAGCGCCTTTTCGGAATTATAACTCCGTGCGCTCCTGCGCATTCTGCGGTCCTTATTATCGCGCCGAGGTTGTGAGGGTCTTCTATCTCGTCGCAGATTATCACAAAAGGCGGCTCGTTAAGCTCGGCTGCCCTCGAAAGTATATCCGCGACCGAAACGTATTCGGCGCATGCTCCCGAAGCCGCAACTCCCTGATGTGCGGCGCCCTTTGTAATGAAATCGAGCTTTTGGCGGCTGACCTGTTTTACGACCGCGCCGCGCTCCTTGGCAAGCTTTTCTATCAGCTCCAAAGAGCCGCCCTCGCCCGAGATGTATACGGTGTCTATCTGTCTGCCGGACTTAAGAGCCTCGATGACCGGGTTTCTGCCGGCTATAAGCCCCCCGTTTTCGCGCCGGGAAGCCTCATTTTTTCTTTCCATATCCGTATCCTCAGAAAATCTCATATTTATACAGATATTATTGTATCACAAAAAAATGATTTTGAAAAGACCTTTTTCCGAGAAATACCGCCAAAATATAAATTAAATTTTTGTGACAACTATCAATACGGCGGCAAGCGCGGTCAAGGATATCCCGAGAGCGAGAGCCAAAACGGCCACGATCGGCCGTAAATCGCGGCGAAAATATGCGGAAGCCTCGGCCTCTACAGAATTAAGATAGCTTCCGGCCTGTTTAATTGCCTCATGTTTTTTCGCCTCGGGAAGATCCGCCTTAAGATATAAGACGGCGCGTTCAAAATAATCGCTGGCGGGGCTTTTTATCTCGACGATCTTCTTAGTAACTCCCTTTATCATTCAATTACCTCGGTTTCAGGCGGTTTTGATTTTTATACTACCGGAATTATGTCCGCATCGGGGGATTTATATACACAGGGTATAGCCTGTTTTCAACCAAATTGTTGAAAACCCTGTTGAAACGGTTGAAAAGTTGTGTTGAAAGACCGCCGAGCTGTTGAAAAACCGGTTGAAAAGTTGGAAAATCCGCGCAAAACCGCCCTTTTGGGTTTCAACTTCAATAATTTTGAGGATATACCCCGCGTAAAGAAATCTTTATTCAACCGGATTCGACATTTTGGGCGCTCTGCCGTTTTGCACCGCAAAAGCGCACCGCTAAAACAGGCAGTTTTATAAAGAGGTAAATTATTGTAATTTTGTCCGTGCGGGCCCGACCCCTGCCCTTAATCGGCGGCATTTTTGCGGGATCATGCGAAAAGAGTCCTGCAAAACGGACTGTTATTCATAAAATGTATAGGGGCTTTTAGATGATTAGAAGTTAGAGGATAGAATATAGAGCGCCCTGATCGGGGATTACAAAACAACCATCGGCCACAGGGGCGCGGTTAGAGGTCAGAAGACAGAGGACAGAGGCGCTCTTATCGGGGCGAGCGGTACAGAGTGGGGAGCTTTTAGATGTTAGGTAATAGATGATTAGAAGATAGAACGCCTTACTGTAAGTAATAGTGACAGGGTGCGACCACACCGCGTTGATGAAAAGGTATTCGCTGCGCGAAGTAGAAAACAGAAGTCAGATGGCAGAGGACAGAACATACCTTTGGGGCTGGAGTAACAAAGTGCGTCACAGTTGCCCAGTTGTAAAAAGGTATTCGCGGCGCGAAGTAGAAAACAGAAATCAGATGTCAGAAGACAGAAAAGTTCTCTCCGATAGATGAGTGTGACAGTGTGCGACCACGCCACCTTGATGAAAAGGTATTCGCGGCGGTGCCGCTCATGCTATTTTAAATGAACCAGTTCATTGTGTGCCTTGGATAATAAAGCAATTCAAAGCGTATCCACACACTATAAAAAGGTATTCGCAAATTTCCTTGCGGAAATTTTCTCATGCTATTTTAATCGCCCTACCCCTAACCCCTCCCCGGTGGGGAGGGGAAATGCTGGCGCTAACTTGTAAGGGAGCACCTCGCCCAACTGGCGAAAAGGTGTTCGCTTACCCTCGTAATATCGTTTGCCCTCAGCACCCCATTAACTAACTACTAACAACTAATCTCTAACTACTATCCGATCACCCCACCCCCTGCCCCCGTTTAACAAACTTAAAGACGTGCGTATGTGTTTTAATCAATTTTACCTACAAATCGGTAAAATATTTCAATTTCTTGAGCTCTGGTGCCGTCGGAATCTTTTGTTGCTTCATGTACGACTATTTTCTCGATGAGCGTGTTGAGCATTTCAGCAGTCAGCTCTGTGGGTTCGGAGTATTGCTTGATTAAAGCAATCCATTTTTCAGCATCAGCTGCGGTCTGCTTTTCTGTCGCAAGTTCGGCTTTGAGCTTGTCAATCTTTTCGACTAACTCTTGCTGCTCAGCTTGGTATTTCTGCGATAACATCTTGAAGTTGTACTCAGTAATACGCCCGCTCGACCAATCTTCATAGAGCTTGACGAAAAGCCTATCAACCTCTGTCTTGCGCTTTTCGGCTTTGGCAAGCTCGGCAGAATGTTTCTTATGGGCTTTCGCTGCTTCTTTATCGCTTGAGTTGAGCAACTTTGAAAGTAATTGTTTCTCATCAGTATGTGCCTGATATATCCAGTCCTGCAATCTTGCGAGAACGTATGCGTACAGCGTATCATACCTGATGTAGTGTGCAGAACATCGCCCACCGACCTTACCTAGCTTCCTAAACTGCGAACAGTTAAAAAATCCTGTCGAGCAAGTCTTATATTTTCGCTCGGCATAGCTCATCGACCAACCGCAATCCGCACATTTCACAAGTCCCGCAAAAATCTGTGTTTTACCAGATTTCATGGGTCTCCTGCGGCTCGCAATCTGCTTTTGAACTTGGTCAAAAACATCTTTTGAGATGATGGCTTCATGCGTATTCTCGACCTTGAACCATTCACTTTCGGGTTTGCGTATTGACTTTTTGTTCTTGTAAGAAACATTCGTCTGCTTTCCGTGAACCGAATTGCCTATGTACGTTTCATCAGATAGAATTCCTCTGACGGTGCTAATAGTCCAAGTATATGTCTTTTCAACAGGAGCGTTGTCATAGAATTTTGAGAAAAGCCCGTACTTTTTATAGTTGAAATATCCCGGTGTCGGTATTTTTTCTATCGTGAGAATCCGAGCAATTTTACCCGCACCCGCACCGTGTGCTGCAAGGGCAAAGATTTTCTCAATAATCCACGAAGTATCGGGGTCAATCGCAAGCTTATTATGCTCCTCAGGGTGGCGCATATAACCGAACGGGGCGATTGAAAAAGTACGTTCGCCTGCTGCGAATTTGGCGTGCAATGCCGCCTTAACCTTACGGCTGGTATCTTTTGCCATAAATTCGTTAAACAGGTTTTTGAACGGGACAAAGTCGCTCAAGCCTTTATCCGTATCTTCATTGTCGTTGACCGCAATATAGCGGACATTCATCTCGGGGAAAACGAATTCGAGATAATAGTCCATAGTGACGTGCTCACGCCCGAAACGGGAGAGGTCTTTCGTGACCACGCAGTTTACCTTGCCTGCTTCAATATCCGACATCATTCTTTGAAATGCGGGTCTTTCAAAGTTCGTCCCGCTCCAGCCGTCATCGACATACTCATCGTAAACGATTAAATTATTCTCGCGTACATATTGTCTGAGGACTTTTCTCTGCGTCTCTATGGAAATACTATCGCCGAAGTTTTCGTCATCTCTGAAAAGACGCATATAAAGAGCGGTGCTATATTTTGCATTGTTAGGTGATTTCATTTATAACCTCCTTCGTGAATCACCCACGCTTACAATACAAGAGTATTGTATCACAAACGCAGGACAATTTCAAGCTTTAAAGCGATGATTTTGCAGAATATTTTATGACATCTTCGAGCAAATCTTCTAATGGCTTACCGTCTTTGGCAAAATGTTCCGAAACCTTGATGCGGGTATTCCCTAT
>CANRHA010000096.1 GCA_947630315.1 uncultured Clostridia bacterium | reverse complement strand
GAACTCTCGGACGGCTTATCACCGTCACACGATTTCCAGTCGTGCTCGTTATGACCGCTTCGATACTGCTCCGTATGGCCATAGCTTATTTGCAACGCTTGATATTATATCAGATTTCCTCTGAAATTGCAAGCCTTTTTTGAAAACTTTTTTCATTTGTTTTCAAAATCTTAAGAATTTTTTAAGATTATCGGGGTTGTTTCTTAAGAAACATCATGTTATTATGTAATTACACCAAGGGGAATAGGCCCCTGTGAAGTGGTTTCTACAATTTTTTGAAAAGGAGAATTAAAGTGTACAACATTCTGATCTGCGACGACGAGCGCGATATAGTTTCGGCGCTCAAAATCTACCTTCAGGGCGAGGATTACAACATTTACGAGGCCTATAACGGCGAGGAGGCGCTGAGTATTTTAAGATCTACTAAGATCCACTGTGTTCTTATGGATATAATGATGCCCCAGCTCGACGGCATTTCCGCCCTGTCCGAGCTTCGCTCGTTCACTAACGTTCCCGTGATCTTCCTGACCGCAAAATCGGAGGACGTCGACAAAATAGTCGGCCTTAACCTCGGGGCCGACGACTACATAACCAAACCCTTTAACCCCATTGAACTTATGGCGAGGGTAAAATCACATATCCGCCGATACGTAATGCTCGGCAGCCTTCCCGAATCCCCAGACGCTATAAGAATAGGCGGGATAGAAATTCACGACTCCGACCGCACGGTTTTGGTAGACGGCGAGCCGATAAAACTTACCACAAAGGAGTTTGAAATACTTTATTTTCTGATGTCCAACGCCGGGGTGGTCTACTCCCCTGCCGAAATCTACCGAAAGGTATGGGGAAACGTGCCCGTAGGGGTGGATAACGCCATAGCCGTTCATATTAGGCACATCAGGGAAAAAATAGAGATAGAACCCGCCGAACCCCGCTACTTAAAGGTCGTATGGGGCAGAGGCTATAAGTTCG
This sequence comes from uncultured Clostridia bacterium, assembly GCA_947630315.1. GTDB lineage: Bacteria > Bacillota > Clostridia > Oscillospirales > Ruminococcaceae > Faeciplasma. Next base: position 5,614 of record CANRHA010000096.1, on the reverse strand, counting down.
ATAAGGGCGAGGGGTAAACCCTCATCACGGAGGTAGAGTATGGAACCGAGGAAAAAACGGCTGAGCGAAAGAACCGGCCTTAAAATATTCGCGGCGGCGGTCGTTACGGTAATGACGCTTGTATTTGTTCTCTGCGCCGAGCTGACTATGGTCTGCTGGCAGAACGGCGTATTCTTTGAGGTCGACCACGAGACCCTCTCAAGAAACGTGATCCGCGACATCGCCAAAGACGCGACCACCGGCTTTCATTGGCAGGTCTATGAAGCGTTGCCAGATAGGTTCATTGTAAAATCCGGCGATTCCTACTCGGTAAGCCCCGAGCTTTCGGCCCATATAAGCTCCGATCTTCTGCCGTCGTCGAGCAACTTCATTTTCAGGATAACCGACAAACACGGCAGGCTTATCTACCGAACCGACTCCCTTTCCGCAGCATGGGCGCCGAGAGGCTACAGCGAGAGTTTAGAGTATTCGGACGGCGTTATGTTCCCGGTAAGGTCTTCCGAGCCTGAAAGTTATGTGGAATACTGCAGCATTTACGGTGCACCGGAAAGGTGCCAAGCCCTTACGGAAAGCGGCTTTACCGGTAAAATCTACGCAACCGTTCACATCGAAGCGCTTCTCAGCTCGGGGTACCCGTGGAGAGACGCTCTGACAATTGACGGGACCGACAGCTTAGTGTGGATCTGCGTGGCCGATGTGCTGGAGGACGGCGTTCTCGTCGTCAACAACGATATGACCAACGTATTTGCCGACGACTACAACAACTCGATTGCTCCCGGCGGAGTCGCCGACTATTCAAGCTCTGCCCCGGCCATTATCTACGAGCAGGATTCGGGAGAGGTCGCGGTAACAAGCGTCACCGACGCGTCGCTGACGCCGGACTCGGGCTTTAACGGGATATTCCCCTCAATACTCTTTAAGGGCACAACCTACACCGTCAGCGAAGTGGAAGCCGTTATAACGACATATGTCGCCGACAACCCGACCCATGTGGATTCGGTGTTTCTCGGAACGGTAATGTCAAGGATAATAGCGCAGTTTTCAATTCTTTTCCCGATAGGTCTTCTGATATCCGCGCTCGCGATAATCGCCGGGGTCAGTTACCTCTGCTGCGCCGCGGGGCATAGGTACCCCGAGGAAAAGCCCGCGGTCTGCTGGTTCGACAAAATACCCTTTGAAATATTCATCGCCGCCGGGGTTTTCCTCATCTATATGCTGATAAGCGGCTATATGGTGACCGTCTACGACATCGGCCACGTTATTTCATACTACAACATAAGAATGCTCGAGCTGGCAATAATTCTTGTCGCCGTGCCGCTTTCAAGCGGGCTGTTCCTCGCCTTGGGCTCAATGACCTTTGCCGCAAGGGTCAAAACCGGAACGCTCTGGAAGTATACGATATTGGGCTTTGTTGTGAGGATCCTGATCGCAATATTCAAAGCGGCCGTAGAGCTTATAAGGAACATTCCGCTTTACTGGAAGGTGATCGTAATGTACCTCGCCGTGATGTTTGTAGAGGGGTTCACCTTCCTGACGGCAAGACAAAGCGGACTGAGCGAGTTTGTATGGTTTGTGTGCCATATATTCCTCGCGGTAGTGACGTTTATATGGGCGCTCGGGTTTGCAAAAATACGCAGGTATTCAAAAAAAGTCTCCGACGGCGACCTGAACGCGAAGATAGACAAGGATATGCTGTTCGGAGAGCTTAAAAAGACCGCCGACGACCTTGAAGGCTTAGGCGAAGGGGTAAAAAAGGCGGTAGATGAGAGAATGCGCTCGGAACGGCTGAAAACCGAGCTTATAACAAACGTATCTCACGACCTTAAAACCCCGCTGACATCTATAGTCAATTATGTTGATATCCTCTCGAAGGACGAGATAGAATCAGAAGAAGCAAAGGAGCACATCGAGGTTTTAAAGCGGCAGGCCGGGAAGATGAAAAAGCTTATAGAAGACCTTGTAGAGGTATCTAAGGCGACGAGCGGAAACGTTGCGGTAAACCTTGAGAGGACCGACGTGAACCTGCTGCTTACGCAGACGGTTGCCGAATACGCCGAAAGGTTTGAAGAATGCGGGCTTGAAGCGGTAGTCAAGATACCCGAGGACAAGATGACCGCGCTTTTAGACGGCAGGCTGATGTGGAGGGTTCTCGACAACCTGATGGGGAACATATGCAAGTATGCCCTTGCGAAAACGCGGGTGTATATCTCCGCCGAGGACATGGGCGAAACGGTAAAGGCGACCTTCAGAAACATATCGAGATACCCCCTCAGCATAAGCGGAGAAGAGCTTGCGGAACGGTTTGTGCGCGGAGATCAATCGAGAAACACCGAGGGCAGCGGCCTCGGGCTTTCAATTGCAAAAAGCCTCTGCGACCTGCAAAACGTGGGCTTTGAAATTACCATCGACGGCGACCTGTTCAAGGTGGAGCTTACTATATTAAAATCGGGCGACGGCGCGATCTTGGAGGATAAGCCGCCTGAAGACCCTGCGGAAAGCGGTGAGGAAAATTGTCGGGAAAACGACGCCTTATAGCGATATTCATACTCTTGGCGGCGATAACTGCCGCTGCGGCGGCGTTCGCGTTTAACGCTCCCCTGCGCTTTGCGGTAATTGATCGGCTTACTCGCTTAGGAACCGCAAAGCTGCCCGAAAAGATAGACGTGCCGACATATGAAACCTCGGTGGAAGACCTCATTTCCGACCCGCGCATAAGCTTTGACCAATCCATGATGCTGATAAACACCGATCACCCGCTGCCCGAGGGGTTTATTGCCGACGCGGCGGAATATAAGGAAACCGGGGTGATCATGAACCCCTGCGCCGTAGAGAGCTTCGGGAAATTATCGGAGGAAATAGGCGAAAGGTTCGGCGAAAAGCTCTATGTTTCAAGCGCCTTTCGCAGCGCAAAGGAACAGCTTGAAATAATCGGCGAGGAGGGCGAAACAGCCCAACAGGTCGGCGCAAGCGAACATCAGGCCGGCCTCGGCATCGACGTTTACGTCATGTACTTCGCCGGAACCGGGTTTATAAAATCTGCGCCGGGGAAATGGATAAACACAAACTGCGGCGACTACGGCTTTATTATAAGATACCCGTATTTCAAACGCTCGGAGACGGGCATTCCCTATGAGCCTTGGCACATAAGGTACGTCGGGCTGCCGCATTCCGAAATAATCATGCGAAATGCCATGACGCTTGAAGGGTATATCGATTTTCTCGACGGCGGCGGGTACTACGGCTGGCAGTCCGGCGGGAAAAACTGGGCGGTGAGCCGTCAGAGCGGCGGCGTTCTGAAGATCCCCGAGAGCTTCATCAGCGGCAAGATCTCGCCGGACAACACGGGCGGGTATATACTGACCTTTGAAATTGCATAGGGTGCGGCGGGTGCGCGGCTGTAGGGTCTGCGCTGCCCGCCGCTTTCTGCTATGCGCCGCCTTGGCCCGGCTGCGGATGACCGGGTCTCTGCTCCTAACGTTACCCCGGGCGAAGCCCGCCCCGCGCGCCCTGCGCGCGGGGCCAGCGCGCCGCAGGCGCGCTGCGGCGGCCCCGCAGGGGCCGCCGGGGCTTCGCCCGGGGTAACGGCGACAGCGCAGGAACCTTTTTTGCGTCCATGCGGCGGAAATTGCGGCGCGGCTCTTGATTTTTCGCGGAGTATGGTATATTATAGTTTTGTATGATTTTTATTGAAAGGATGTTTTATCTATGAATCTCGTTTTGGTAGTAAACGCCGGAAGCTCGTCGCTCAAGTATCAGCTTCTGAACATGGACGACGAATCCGTAATTGCAAAGGGCAACTGCGACAGAATAGGCGTAGGAGGCCACCTCTCGCACAAGGTTCCCTCAAAGAGCTATGTTCTTGAACAGGACTGCGATTTCCCGACGCACACCGAGGCTTTTGAAAAGCTCGTCGAGGTGCTGACGACCGGCGAAGGCAAGGTCGTGGGCTCTATGTCCGAGATATCCGCCGTCGGCCACAGAATAGTTCAGGGCGCAGAAATTTTTGACCGCGCCTGCATGGTAACAGAGGAAGTCATCGATCAGATAGACGGCCTCTCGGAGCTTGCCCCCGTTCACAATCACCCCCACGCCCTCGCCCTCAGAGCCTGCTCAAAGGTCCTCCCGAAGGGCACCCCGCAGGTGGTAGTTTTCGACACCGCCTTCCACCAGACAATGCCGCCTAAGGCCTTCCTCTTTGGCCTGCCTTATGAGGATTACAAAGAGTACCACGTCCGCAAATACGGCTTCCACGGCACCTCTCACCGCTTTGTATCCGCCGCCCTCGCCGAGGCGATGGGCAAGGACATAAAGGATCTCAAAATCGTCTCCTGCCATCTTGGCAACGGCTCGTCTATAACCGCTGTCGACGGCGGAAAATCGGTCGATACCTCAATGGGCTTCACCCCTCTTGACGGAATTTTAATGGGCACGCGCTGCGGCTCGGTAGACCCCTCCGCCGTAACCTTTGTAATGCAGAAGCACGGCTTTGACCCTCACCAGATGTCGGAATATATGAACAAAAAATCCGGCTTTCTCGGCCTCTCGGGCGTCGGCTCGGACAACCGCGATATCCAGAACGCCTGCCTTGAAGGAAATGAGCGGGCTATTTTGACCTCCGACATTTTACAGTACCAGATCAAGAAGTATATAGGCGCTTACGCCGCGGCCATGAACGGCCTCGACGCGGTCCTCTTTACCGGCGGCATAGGCGAAAACTCATGGGAGGTCCGCGAGGCCGTCTGTGAGAACATGGAGTACTTCGGCATAAAGATCGACAAGGCGTACAACAAGACCATTCGCGGCAAGCTGACAAAGATATCCACTCCCGACTCGAAGATCGAGGTCTGGGTAGTTCCCACGAACGAGGAGCTTCTCATCGCGCGCGACACCCTTGCAGTTATCGCCGAATCCAAAAAGTGATACCGCTTAAGCTTGTTCTTATTTATATCGCGGTGCTTTCGCTGATAACCTTTTTTGCCTACGGGATCGACAAACACAAGGCCAGAAAGGGCGCCTGGCGCATAAGCGAAAAGGCGCTCTTAGGTCTCGGGCTGCTCGGAGGGGCGGCCGGCGGACTTTTAGGCATGAGGGTATTCCATCACAAAACGAAGCACCGCTATTTCTGGGTGATCAACTTTGCGGCCCTTTTGTTACATATCCTGCTCATAGGGCTTGCGGCTCCGAAGATGTAAGCTAAGGCTGCTGCGTTCCCCGCAGCTCCCTGCTCGCCGTGACCCGGGGCGAAGCCCGGTTGGGCGCCTGACGGCGCCCAACCCCCGCGCCTGACGGCGCGGGGCCGCCGCCCGCAGGGCGGCGGCGGGGCTTCGCCCCGGGTCGCGGGCTTTGCGGCCTCCCCTCGGAGCCGCCGCCGGGAAAGAGGTGTAAACCGTGTCATATGAATTTTGTGCCGAAAAGGCCGCCCGGACCTGCGCCGATTGGATACGCAGCTGGTTCGATGAAAACGGCAGGGGCTGCAACGCCGTGATAGGCATATCCGGCGGAAAGGACAGCTCGGTGGCCGCCGCGCTGTGCACATGCGCCCTCGGGAAGGACCGCGTTATAGGCGTTATGATGCCGCAGGGCGAACAGGCCGAAATAAACTACTCGATAGAGC
>CANRHA010000095.1 GCA_947630315.1 uncultured Clostridia bacterium | reverse complement strand
AAATCTCGGGGTCGATGCCGCAGTTGGCGAGCACCTTCGGATGAACCATTCCCGCGCCCAAAAGCTCTACATACCCCTCGCCCTTGCACATCGAACAGCCCTTGCCGCCGCAGTTGAAGCAGAGAACGTCTACCTCGGCCGAAGGCTCGGTAAACGGGAAGTGATGGGGTCTTAAGCGAATTTTGCAGTCGTCGCCGTAAAGCCGCTTCATCAGCATATCAAGGGTTCCCACAAGGTTCGCCATGGTTATTCCGCGGTCGACTACAAGGCCCTCTATCTGGTGGAACATGGGCGAATGGGTCGCGTCTACGGCGTCGGAGCGGTAAACTCTGCCGGGGGAGATTATCCTTATAGGCGGCTTGTTGTTCTCCATAACGTGTATCTGGACCGACGAGGTCTGGGTCCTTAAAAGTATCTTGTCGGTGATGTAAAACGTGTCCTGAGTGTCGCGCGCGGGGTGATCGGGCGGCAGGTTTAAAGCCTCAAAGTTGTAGTAGTCGTATTCGACCTCGGGGCCTTCGGCGATGTCAAAGCCCATACCGATAAATATATCCTCGATCTCGTGCATTACCGTGTCCATCGGGTGAAGCCTGCCGAGCTGAGGGGCCTTGCCGGGAAGCGTAACGTCAAGGCGTTCTTCCTGAAGCTTTAGCGCCGAGGCTTCCTCCTTTATAGCGGCGGCCTTTTCGGATATGGCGGACTCGATGCTGTTTCTGACGCGGTTTGCGAGCTGGCCTATAACCGGGCGCTCCTCGGCGGTAAGGGCGGCCATCTGCTTCATTATAGCGGGTATCTCGCCCTTTTTGCCGAGGAATTTTATCCTCAGCTGCTCAAGTTCGCCGGCGTCGGTGATCTTTTCAAGCTCGGCCTTTGCCATAAGCTCGATTTTTTCAAGTGCCTGTTTCATTTGATTCGTCTTCCTTTCGGTATATTTTCCGAGGCGCTTTACGCGCCCTTAATTTTTATCTTTTTTATCAGCAAAAGCAAAACAGATGCCGGACGGCAAAGTAAATTATGAACAGCGCAGTAGTCAAAAGAACCGACAGAGGCTTGATCTGCTCCTTTTACATCAAAAAAAGCCCCGCTTAAAACGGGACATAACCTTAAGCTATGCTTATAAACCACCCATTTAAGAAGCCAACACTTCCTCCCGCCGGTAACGCAGCGGATGCGTTCCCGCCTACAACTTTCGCTTCAGCGGAACCGCTCGTGAGTGAACTTCGGCAGCTCGGAAATAGGGAACTTTCAGCGCGCAGATAAGACTGCGGCTCCCCTCTCTTTGAATCCCTTGCGGCGTACTCTCTCAGTCATCGCGTTTGGTGAACAAGGGTTATTATATCACATATGTTTTTATTTTGCAACAGTTTTTTCAAAAAACTTTGCCATTTCCTCAACGCTGTCAACTATGATCTCCGCGCCGGCGTTTATAAGGGTCTGCTTTTTGCGGTAGCCCCATGAGCAGGCGAGCATTTTTGCCCCGGAGTTTTTCGCAGTCATTATGTCGGTGTCCGAATCTCCGACGTGAAGCGTTTCATCCGGCGTAAACCCGAAGCCGTGAATAATCTTAAGCTCGCCGGCGGGGTCGGGCTTGCGCGGGGTATCCTCGCCGCTGCCTACGGCGATATCGACCAGCCCCGGGTAGAATTTTTCGATGAGCTCCTTGGTGTAAAGATCGGGCTTGTTTGAAAGCACCGCGAGCTTTACGCCCCTGTCTTTGAGAAATTTCATTATATCCGCCATGCCGGCGTAAGGGCGGGTCTTGTCCGCAAAATGGGCGCCGTAGCGCTCGTTGAAGCTCTCGTATACAGCCTCTACGGTTTTTTCGTCCTTATGCCCTTCTGGCAGCGCGCGCTCGATGAGCTTTACCACCCCGTTGCCTACAAAGCTCATGACCTCCTCATACGATCTCGGCGGAAAGCCGTGCGCGTTTAAGGCGTAGCAAACCGCGTCGGCGAGGTCGGCTATTGTGTCAAGCACCGTGCCGTCAAGGTCAAATATCACAAGTTTAAGAGAAGAATGTGTGTTCGACAAAGATTTTCACTCCGATCCCTATTAAAATTAAACCTCCCGCAAGCTGAGCCTTGTTGTTGAGCCTGTCGCCAAAATATTTTCCGATATATACCCCGGCGGCGGCTATCAAAAAGGTAGTCGCGGCGATCAGAAGCGCGGCCCTGAGCATCTCGGCGGCGGACATAAGCGAGGCAAACGACACCCCTATTGCAAGGGCGTCTATGCTTGTTGCAACGCCCTGCAAAATCAGTTCGCCCGCCCCTATTTTTTCGGTCGAGGGCTGCCCGCCCTCGCTGTGAAAGCTGTCGTGAAGCATTTTTCCGCCGATATAGCCCAGAAGGATCAGCGCTATTATATGGTCAAAGCGCTCGACAAATCTTGCAAAAGTCGAGCCGAGGGCGAACCCGAGCGAAGGCATAAGCCCCTGAAATATCCCGAAGCAGAGGCCGCAGGCAAGGGCGGTTACAAGGATCTTTCCGCGGCGGCACATTCCGTTTGTGACCGACACGGCGAAGGCGTCCATAGACAGGCCGACGCCTATAAGGAATATCTCAGAAAGCGACATCGGGTTCCTTTCCTGCCCGCTCAGTCGTCGCAGGGCATAGAGAGCCGCTCGGAAAATTCGCGGCGAAATTGCTCAAAGCGTCCGCAGTCGAGGGCTTCGCGAATTTTCTCGGTGAGCGTGTTGTAAAAGTACAGGTTGTGCATAACGGCAAGCCTGCCGCCGAGCTGTTCGCCCGATTTAAAGAGGTGCCGGACATAGCTGCGGGTGAAGTTTCGGCAGGTCGGGCAGTCGCATTCGGGGTCTATCGGCCTGCTGTCAAGAGCGTACCTTGAATTTGTAAGATGCATAATTCCGCCCCATGTGAAAACGGTGGCGTGGCGGGCGTTCCGCGAGGGCATAACGCAGTCGAAGAAATCAACGCCGCGGTACACACCCTCAATTATATTCGACGGCGTTCCGACTCCCATAAGATAGCGGGGCTTGTTTTTCGGCATAAAAGGCTCTACCGCCTCGATTATCCTGTACATCTCCTCGGTGGGTTCGCCGACTGCAAGCCCGCCTATGGCGTAGCCGTCGAGGTCGAGGTCTACTATCCGCTTCATGTTCTCAACGCGCAGGTCTTCATATGTACAGCCCTGATTTATCGCAAATAAAAGCTGGTTCGGGTTTACCGCGTCGTCGCGGCGGTTGAGTTCCGAAAGCTCGGTCCTGCATCTTCTGAGCCAGCGCACGGTCCTGTCGCAGGAAGCCTTTGAATAGCTTTTCGGCGCGGGGTTTTCAACGCATTCGTCAAAGGCCATGGCGATGGTCGAGCCGAGGTGAGACTGTATTCTCATCGACTCCTCGGGGCCCATGAATATCCGCTTGCCGTCAAGGTGAGACTGGAAGTATACGCCCTCCTCTTTGATTTTACGCAGCTTTGCAAGAGAAAATACCTGGAACCCGCCCGAATCGGTCAGTATCGGCCGACGCCAGTTCATAAACTTATGAAGCCCGCCCATTTTATGTATGATCTCGTCGCCGGGGCGGATATGAAGGTGATAGGTGTTGCAAAGCTCTACCTGACATTTTAAATCCACAAGATCCAAAGAGGAAACGGCGCCCTTTATTGCGGCCGACGTTCCGACATTCATAAAAACGGGCGTCTCTATTGTTCCGTGGACCGTTTCAAAGCGTCCTCGGCGCGCCGCGCCCTCCTGTTTAAGCAAAGTATACATAATTCACCTGTCCGTAAAAATTTTGCTTTTTTCCGTTTCAGACAATTATCCCACAAATATTCCCGCTTGTCAACCTTGACAAACCCGAATTTTTGGGTTATACTTATTAGGTCGATCGGAAACTTAGCTCAGCCGGTCAGAGCGCCTGCTTCACACGCAGGAGGTCGGCGGTTCGAGCCCGCCAGCTTCCACCAGACAAAAACGCTCCCGAGGATACTCTCCCCGGGGCGCTTTTTTATCATCAAAAAACAAAGAAAACAAAAATTACTTGCAGTAGCTTTCTATGTAGCCCTCGAGCGCGGCGCGGATTATCTCCTTTGCCTTTTCGGCGCCGTCGACCTCTTTTACGGCGGTCTCCTTGCCTTCAAGCTCCTTATAGACCCTGAAGAAGTGAGACATTTCGTCGTGAATGTGGGCGGGCAGCTGGTTTATGTCGGTGTAGGTGTTATAGGTCGGGTCGTCGAAGGGTATAGCGACGATTTTTTCATCGTTGCGGCCGTTGTCGATCATCGTGAGAACGCCTATGGGGTAGCATCTCACAAGGGTCATCGGGCGGATAGGCTCGGAACAAAGGACCAAAACGTCGAGGGGGTCGCGGTCGTCGGCGTATGTGCGGGGAATAAAGCCGTAGTTTGCCGGGTAGTGGGTCGAGGTGTAGAGAATGCGGTCGAGCCTTAAAATGCCGGTCTCCTTGTCGAGCTCGTACTTGCATTTTTCGCCCTTGGCTATCTCAATGACGGCCTCAAAGCTGTCGGCGGTTATCCTCTTGGGGTTTATGTCGTGCCAGATATTCATTTTTATTGCCTCCCTGAAAAATATAGGTCATCTTGATTGTATCACAGCCTGCGGAAAAATTCAAGAGGCGCGGAAGCAGAAGACAGAAATCAGATATCAGAAATCAGAATATTAAGGCGTTGGCTTGGGCGGGGAATATGGGCGGAAAGTATGCGCCCGGGGAAAAAGGCCGTACTACTCCCCTCTTTCCAACTCACGCCGCGCCTCTCTCAGGCTCAGGCCCTTTTCCCTTGCGAGGGCTGCGGCGTCGTCATACTCCACCTTGCTGCGCTTTACGCCTTCGCCCTCCGAGATCTTCATGCGCGCGCCGCCGACCGTCCCGACCGACCTTTTAAGGGTGCGCCTGGTTTTGTATGATTCCCTTATCCCGATCGTCTCGGTAAGGCGGAATATCTCAGCCGCCGTTTTTTCGCGGTCTTCGGGGCGGCATAAAACGGTCAGCAGGGTTCCCTGGCGGAATTTTTTCATCATACATGGAACGGTAAAGACCTCAAGTGCCCCGCCCCTTAAAAGCTCCTCGCAGGCAAAACCTATTTCTTCGGCGGTCATGTCGTCAATGTTGCAGCAAAGCTCGGTCACGCCGCCGCTTTCCGCCTCTGTTTCGCCGAGCATAGCCCTCACGCAGTTGGCGGCCTCAAAATCCTTCTTTCCCATTCCGTAGCCGATTTTTTCGACCCTCATCACCGGCATCTGACCGAACTCGGTCGCAAATTTTTTCAGAAGCGCCGCTCCCGTAGGCGTGCACATCTCCCCCTCAAATCTTCCCGAATAAATAGGCATTTCCCGAAGTATCTCCGCGGTCGCCGGGGCGGGAACAGGCAGTATTCCGTGCGCGCATTTGACCTTGCCGAAGCCCGTATTTATCGGCGAAACAATCACGCTCTCAGGTGAAATTTCCTCTATCATTAGGCAGACCGCAGCAATATCCGCAACCGCGTCGAGCGCGCCGACCTCATGAAAATGAACAAGCTCCACCGGCACACCGTGCGCCTTGCTCTCGGCCGCCGCGATTATTTTGTAGACCTCCATAACGTTCTCTGCCGCGCCCTCCGGCAGCGACGTGTGGCTGAGTATGTGCTCTATCTCCCCAAGCACGCTGTGGTGGTGATGTTCATGATGATGTCCTTCATGGTCATGTTCATGGCTATGCTCGTGATGATGTTCATGGGCGTGGTAGTATTCGTCTTCTTCCCTGCCGTCGACGGTCACAGACATTCTGAGGCCGGTTATGCCGCATTTTTCAGCGGGAATAAGTTCATACCTCACCCCGGGTATGCCGAGGGCGTTGAGCTTATCAACAAAACCGTCAGGGTCGGGCAAAAGCCCTGCCAGAGCAGCGGAGAGCATATCTCCGGCGGCTCCCATTCCGCAGTCAAGATAGAGAGTTTTCATAAAATCATCCTTTCAGTCGTAGTTTTTAATTTTTTTAGAGGTAACGGGCGCTCGGGATTGAAATAAGTGTACGCAGGACAGAGCGCCTGAACGCTGTTTCTGTGGTGCATGAAGCAAAGACGTATTTTGCATCGCTCTTTTCATAGAATTATAGCGCATTTTGTTGGGGAATGCAAGGGCAAGGGTAGAAGGCAGAAAGCGAAGCGTTATTTCTTGCCGTTCGACTGCCCTCGGCGAAAAATATTGCCTCGGTTGTCTCGCGTGGAAATAATCGCGTCATCGCGAGGCGTTATTTCTAACCGTTCGCTCTCGCTCGCCATAAAGGCTCGGCTTGCGGAGCTCACGGAGAAATAATCGCCTCGCTGCACAACGGCTTCGCCGTTGTGCCGCTTGACTGAAAGTTTGTAATGAAACAAGGCCGCTCACTCCGGAAAGAAGGCAGGAATCAGAAATCAGGGATTCTCTTTCGCGGGGCGGTGGGGTACAGCATGCGGCCGAGGGGGTAAAAGGTATTCAAACAGATATCAGAAAACAGATGTCAGAAATCGGAAGAGTTCCGCCCGGGTGTGGGAGTGACAGAGCACAGCTGCGCAACCTTGATGAAAAGGTATTCGCTTTGCGAATGCTATCTTAAATTGCCCCACCCCTAACCCCTCCCCGGTGGGGAGGGGAATACAATAGGGAAACTTTTAAGGCTTGTAG
>CANRHA010000094.1 GCA_947630315.1 uncultured Clostridia bacterium | reverse complement strand
CCCTGCACTGTCCGCTTACCCCCGAGACGGAAAAACTTATAAATGAAAAAACTCTCGGGCTGATGAAGCCTTCGGCGCTTCTGATAAACACCTCGCGCGGCGGCGCGGTGGACGAAAAAGCCCTCAGAAAAGCGCTTGACGAGGGCAAAATAGCCGGCTTCGGCGCAGACGTTCTGACGGTAGAGCCGATGGACAAAAACTGCCCGCTTTTGGGGGCGAAAAACTGTTACATCACCCCTCATATAGCCTGGGCGCCGCTTGAAACGCGGATACGCCTTATAGAGGCCGTAAGGGATAACTTAGAGGCGTACATAAACGGCGCGCCGAAAAATAACGTAGTAAAGCAGTGATGAAAAATGGACAAAAAAAGAGTAGTCGTAAAGGTGGGAACATCTACCCTCACCCACGCCTCGGGAAGCTTCAATATAAGGCATCTTGAAAGCCTTGTAAAGACGCTTGCCGATATAAAAAACTCGGGCAGAGACGTGATCCTGGTCTCGTCGGGGGCTATCGGCCTCGGAATGGCAAAGCTTGGGCTTTTGCAGCGCCCGAAGGACACTCCCTCGAAGCAGGCGTGCGCGGCGGTAGGACAGTGCGAGCTGATGAACATGTACGACCGCCTGTTCAGAGACTACAACATAACCGTTGCGCAGGTGCTCCTGACAAAATACGTTTTATCCGACGAGCGCAAGGAAAACGTTGTAAACGCGCTTGAAAAGATAATCGCCTCGGGGGCTGTGCCGATAGTCAACGAAAACGACGTCGTCGCCATAGACGAGCTGGAGCTTGAAGTGGGCGAAAACGACAGCCTCGCGGCAATAGTTTCGGTCATAGTGAAAGCGGATCTGCTGATAATCATGTCGGATATAGACGGGCTTTACGACAGCGACCCGCGCGAAAATCCCGGCGCAAAACTCATATCCCGGGTAGAGGGGATAACCGGCGAGATAGAAAAGTCGGCGTCCGGCGCCGGCTCGATGCTCGGCACGGGCGGAATGGCCACAAAAGTAAGGGCGGCGAAGATCGCCAACGACCACGGCATAGATATGCTGATAATAAACGGCTCGCGGCCCGAGAACCTGTACGACGTTTTTGACGGAAAGATAATAGGCACGCTTTTTGCGGCAAAGAAAAACAATGACTGAGCGAGGTGCGAAAGATGTTTGATTTTATACCGATAGGCGTAGCGGCAAAGGACGCGGCAAGAGAGCTGGCGAACGCCGGAACCGAAAAGAAAAATCTTGCGCTTAGGTTTATCGCCGAGGAGCTTATTTCAAACAAACGCGCGATAATCGATAAAAACCGCGCAGACGTTAAGGCCGCCGAGGCAAAGGGAGTCAAAAGTTCGCTGGTCGACAGGCTTTACCTCAATGAAAAAAGAATAGAGGGCATAGCCGAAGGGGTATCTCAGGTCATAGCCCTGCCCGACCCGGTAGGAACCTTGGAGAGCGGCGGCGTAAGGCCGAATGGGCTGAGGGTATCAAAAATAAGGGTGCCGCTCGGCGTTGTGGGGATAATCTACGAATCAAGGCCGAACGTAACCGTTGACGCCGCAGCGCTATGCTTGAAATCGGGCAACGCAACCGTATTAAAGGGCGGAAGCGACGCCCTCGGAACAAACACCCTCCTAACAGAGATAATGCGCGGCTGCCTGCTTAAGGCGGGGCTGCCGGCCGACAGCATTCAGCTTTTGCAGGACACCTCCCGCGAGGCGGCCACCGCCATGATGCAGGCGCACGGGCTTGTGGACGTGCTTATACCGAGGGGCGGCGCGGGGCTTATACGCTCCTGCGTTGAAAACGCCTCGGTTCCGGTTATAGAAACCGGCGTGGGAAACTGCCATATTTATGTGGATTCCGCGGCGAACCTTGAAATGGCGATAGATATAATCGACAACGCAAAAACCTCCCGCCCCGGCGTGTGCAACGCCTGCGAGACGGTTTTGCTGCACCGGGATATCGCGGAAGAAATATTGCCGAAACTCAAAAAGCGGCTCGATCAGCATAACGTTGAAATAAGAGGCTGCGAGATAACAAAGATGATACTCGGAAAGTGCGTAGTTCCGGCCACCGAGGAGGATTGGGCGACCGAGTACCTCGATTATATTCTTGCAATCAGGGTCGTGGACAACATCTACGACGCCATAGATCACATCAGGAAATACTCGAGCGGCCATTCGGAATGCATAGTCACCGACAGCCTGCCGGCGGCGGAGGAGTTCCAGAGGCAGATAGACGCCGCCGCGGTTTATGTGAACGCGTCGACAAGGTTCACCGACGGCTTTGAGCTCGGCCTCGGCGCGGAAATAGGGATATCTACTGCAAAGCTTCACGCGCGCGGACCGATGGGCCTTAAAGAGCTTACGACGATAAAATATCTCATAAACGGCAACGGCCAGATAAGATAGCGAGGTAAAAATGAGCAAACGTAAAAAGAAACGCGGCGGTCAGCCCCGACCCGAGGCGGAAAACCCCTCGGCAGCTGCGCCGATAGAGGAAACCGCCCCCGAGGTTGAGGAAGCCCCAGCTGTGGTGGAAGAAGCCCCCGCCGAGGTTGAGGAGGCCCCCGCCGAGGTGGAAGAAGCCCCGGCTGAGGTGGAAGAAGCCCCGGCTGAGGTGGAAGAAGCCCCCGCCGAGGTTGAAGAATCCCCCGACGAGGTTGAAGAAGTTCCCCACGAGGTGGAAGAAGCCCCGGCTGAGGTGGAAGAAGCCCCCGCCGAGGTTGAAGAATCCCCGGCCGAGGTTGAAAACGCCCCCGCCGAGGTGGAAGAAGCCCCGGCTGAGGAGAAAAAGGGCAAGAAAAAGAATAAAAAGAACAAGCGGAAAAAGCCGTCCGAGGAGAAAAAGGGCGAGGAGGAACAGGAGGCCGACGACTTCGGCGAGAGAAAACTCACCGAGAGCGAAAAGGTAAGCCTTCACGAGCGGTTCAAGTTCGATTGGGAGCTTGAAGAAAACATCATAGAGGCCCTCGACGAGGACGCGGCGGAGCTTGACGACGGCGAGGAGGAGACCCCCGAACCCGAGCCTATCCACTTCAAGAGCATAACCTTCGCTCAGGCCGCGCAGATGGTTTTCGGGCTGTTTCTGCTCATATTCTCGATAGTCGGCGTTATCGCCACCGGCTTCAAAATCAGAGACGTTATAGCCGAACGCAAGGACAATTCGGAACAAATAGCCGCCCTTGAGGAATTTATAATGCCGCTCGTTGCCTGCGACACGCCTACCTTCGACGGCGCACAGTCTCTGAATGAGGACGTTATAATCACCGCCGCGTGCTGGGATATAATCTTCAACCCGTCGGTGTACTATGAAAATTCAGGCGGAAGCTACAGCGTATCATATATAGATGTAGACCGCAGGATAACAAAACTGTTCGGCTCCGGACTCAGCTACACCCACAAGACCGTCGGCGACGTCGACCTCAACTTTGAATACGACGAGGAGACCGGCATGTACACTATCCCCGCATACCCGCGCGCGCCGGCCTACTACCCCGAGATCACCGACATATCCCCCGCCGCCGGCGGCACCGAGCTTACGGTATGCTACCGACTGCCCATAACCAACTGGATAGACTCGGTAGATACCGTTGAAAAGACGATGATATACACCGTTGTTCCCACCGACAGCGGCTACAACGTTACCGCTATACGCATAGGCGAAATTGTGGCCAGCGAGGAAGTTTAAATCAACAAAATAACGCCGCCCGAGGGTTGATCCCAAAAGGCGGCGTATTTTTATTTTCTTTCAGATTTCCGAGAGCCTGCTCAGCTCCTCTTTTATCGATCGATACTCGGCCATCAGGTCGAACACCGCGTCCTGCGAGAGCACTCCCCTCTTTAAGTCCTTGGGCAGCCTGCCCTTTTCATCGTCCTCGTAATCGCTGAGCCAGTCGCCTGCGTAGTATCTGCAAAGCTCCTTGTAGCCGTCAAGCGAAGCCTCGTATTTTTCAAGCGCGGCCAAAAGCGCTCCGAACGCCTCCGAGGTTTGGTCGAGTATGTCTTCCATTCTGCTGATTCTTTCAATGTCGGCCATATTTCTCACCCGATCACTCTATTATGTCAAAGCTTTCCGCCGTCAGCGGACCCATGCCTATGTAAAACGAATCGGAGGCGATCTGTCCGCCGTCGCCGTAGACGTAAAGCTCGTAGTCTCCGCCAGGCAGAGGCAGCAGCCTCTCAGACCAATCGATTATAAGAGTTCCGGTCTGCCCGGCGGGAACGTTGGAAACGGCAGGCTCCCCCTCCGGCGCGCCCAATATCAGCTCGTAAAGCTCGCCGTCGATTTTTGCGCATATCGAGTAGCTCCAACCGACGGTAACGGACGAATCGCCCGAGTTTGTAAAGCTTACGACCGCGCCGCCGTCCGATGAAGTTATAATGTCGAGCGCACAGTCTTCCGTGACTTCGGGGGCGAATATTTTATGCGCCTGAATCTTCTCCTCCGGCTCCTCGGCGGCCGTCTCAGCGCTTTCGTCCGTCTGCGGCTCGGCGGTATATGCTTCCGCAGATGTTCCCTCGGGTTCCTCCGTCGCCGGCTCGGTGACAATATCCGAAGGCGAGGCGATATCCGCGGAAATATCCGCAGGGCGGTCGGGGGTATCGCCGTCGGCACAGCCGCAAAGTATGACCGCGGCGGCAAACAGGGCGGTAAGTATCTTCTTCATAATAAACACACTCCTTTAAACATGCCTTTATTATAATACGCCGCAGAACGCCGAAAAATTGCGGCGGAATTATTTTTTGTCAAAGGTCTCGGAGCAGCGCTTAAGGCTGTCGACCACCGCGATATGCTGAGGACAGGTGCGCTCGCATTTCCGGCAGGCTATGCAGTCGCAGGCTTTTGATTTATCGGCGGTAGCGGCGGCGTAGGCCTCGGCGGCCTCGTTTATTCTGCCGTTGCCGAGCCTGATGTTCATGGCGCCGAATATCTCCGGGATAGGTATTCCCTTCGGGCAGCCCTCGGTGCAGTAGTGGCACGCGGTGCAGGGTATCTCCGAGGATTTCCCGAGTATCTTCTGCGCGCTGCTTATTACCCTTTGCTCGTCGGGGTCGAGAGGTTTGAAATCGCGCATGTACGAAATGTTGTCCTCCATCTGGGAAATGTTAGACATTCCCGAGAGAACGGTCATGATCCCGTCAAGAGAAGCCGCAAAGCGTATCGCCCATGACGCAAACGAGGCCTCGGGCGAATGTTCCTTCAGAAGCGCTTTTACGTCTTTCGGCGGATTTGCAAGCGAACCGCCCTTTACCGGCTCCATGACGACTATTGATTTATTATGCTTTCGCGCGATCTCGTAATTCGCCCGCGAGGTTATGAACTTGTTCTCCCAATCGGCATAGTTGAGCTGCAACTGAACAAAATCCACGTCGGGGTGGTCGGTCAGAAGCTTATCCAAAAGCTCCGGCCCGGCGTGGAAGGAAAATCCGTAGTGCTTTATAAGGCCCTTTTCCTTCTGCTCCCTTACAAAATCCCATATCCCGAACCTCTCGTACCGCTGATAGTTCGTCTCCATCAGCGCGTGCAGGAGGTAAAAGTCAAAATACTCCGCGCCGGTGCGCTTGAGGCTTGTGTAGAACTGGTTTTTCGCCGATTTCTCGGTCGGGGCCATGAACGCGTTGAGCTTTGAACATAAAGTATAAGATTCGCGCGGGTGGCGGTCGACGAGAGCTTTTTTGGTCGCCGCCTCAGAGCCGGGATAGACGTAGGCGGTGTCAAAATAGGTGAAACCGGCCTCTAAAAACATATCCGCCATGCGGCTGAACTGCTCGATGTCGTGTCCGAGGCCCTTTTTGGGCAGCCTCATAAGCCCGAAGCCGAGCTTTTTTATGTCCTTGCCAAAGTAATCCGACATACTTTCTTCCTCCTGTCGTTATTGATTTATCCTCATGTTATTTTGCAAAAAGCGAGTCGAGCTTTTTGGCCATTTCAAGCGCGTCGCGGGTGTAGTGATCCGCGCCGATTTTTTCCGCGGTCTCGGCGTTTAAAACCGCCCCGCCGACAAATATCGCCGCCTTACAGCCCGCTGAGCGCAGAGCCTTTATCGTCTCCTCCATTCCCCGGACGGTAATGGTCATAAGCGCGGACAGCCCTACGGCGACGGGTTTTACATCAAAATACGCCTTTACTACCCGCTCGGGCGGAACGTCCTTGCCGAGGTCGGTCACTTCATATCCGTAGGATTCTAAAACTACCTTAACTATATTTTTGCCTATGTCGTGAACGTCGCCTTTTACCGTTGCAAGCACTACCCTGCCCTTTTTCGGCGCGTCCTTCGGAAGATGTCTGCCGACGACCGCGAACGCCGCCTTTGCCGCCTCCGCAGACGATACGAGCTGCGGCAGAAACAGCTTTCCGCTTTCGTAGAGCCTTCCGACCTCGTCGAGAGCTTTTATCAATATCTCGTTGACGACTTCCATCGGCGGCTTTGATTCAAGCTCGCTTTCGCAAAGCTCCGCAGCCTTGTTTTTCAGTCCCGACTTTACGCAGTCATAGAGGTTTTCAGCCGTTTTTTCCTCATGCTTAACGGCGCCGCCGGCCGAAGCCGCCGAGGGAACGTAATCCTTATATGCAGATATATACTCCTCTGAGTTTTCATCAATAGCCGAGAGGACTTTAAACGCCCTTACCGCCCCGGTCATCTCGCCGTCAAGCGGGTTTAGTATCGGCATATTAAGCCCACGCGTCATCGCCATGGCCAAAAAAGTGCGGTTCAAAAGCGGCCGATTAGGCAGACCGAACGATACGTTTGAAACCCCCAGGGCGGTTTTTATTCCCATTTTGCTGACCCTGCCGAGGGCTTCAAGAGTCACCGAAACAAGCTCCTGCTCGGCCGAGGCGGTTACAACAAGGG
>CANRHA010000093.1 GCA_947630315.1 uncultured Clostridia bacterium | reverse complement strand
CTGACTGCGCAGAGCACCGGCGGCCTTACCGGGAGTTCGGGCGGCTCGGGCAGCGGAGTTGGTTCGGCCTGAGCCCTGCCCATGAATTTATTTATTGCCGCCGAAACGCTGTCGCGGGTGTTTTCTCCCGCCGCGGATATATCCCCGGTGAGCTTGCCTTTTATCGAAACGTTGAGGCGGTATTTTCCGCAGATATAGGTAAGCTCCCGCTCTATTACCGGGTCAAGCTCCTCTATACATAAAACCTCGTCGAGGTCTGAGAGGAAATTTAGGGCGAGCTTTTCCGGGAAGGGGAACGGGATAGAGATCTTTAAAACGGCAGGGGAGGGCTTGCCGATATTTTCCTCGGCTACATACGAAAAGCTGATGCCGTGAGTGGCTATGCCCTTGCGGCAGCCGGGTATGTCGGAGGGAATTATCATGTTTTTGGGATAATCGGAAAAAACGCCGCCGAGCATAGCGTTGCGCTTTTCGATGTTGAGGTGGCTCTGATACGAAAGCTTCGGGAAGATCACCCACTTTGAGGGGTCCTTAATAAAGCCCTCGGGAGTAAAGCTGAGGTATTCGGACTGATCTTTTACGGTTATCGAGGCGTAGCCGTGGCAGACGCGGGTGGTAGGGCGGAAGATCACAGGGGTGTGATATTTTTCGGATATCTCAAAGGCGTCCTGTATCATATCGTACATTTCCTGGACCGAGGACGGATCAAAACAGGGCAGCTTAGAAAAAGCGGCAAAGTGGCGGGTGTCCTGTTCGGTCTGGGAGGAAATAGGGCCGGGGTCGTCAGCGACCATGATAACGGTTCCGCCCTTTACGCCAACGTAAGCAAGGCTCATGAGTGGGTCTGAGGCGACGTTAAGCCCGACCTGCTTCATCGTCACCATACACCTTGCGCCGGCCATAGCGGCCCCTGCGGCGAGTTCAAGCGCGGCCTTTTCGTTCACCGACCATTCGACATAGAGGTTATCGCCGCTGTATTTTGCCGCGGTCTCCAAAACCTCGGTCGAAGGCGTTCCGGGATATCCCGAAACAAGCCTTACCCCTGCGGCGATAGCGCCCAGCGCAACGGCCTCGTTGCCCATGAGAAATTCGGTATGCACACACATCACCCCACTGAAATTTACAGAATAAATATTCATTTTGATTGTATTTTAATACAAATCCGCGGAGTTGTCAAGGCGCGATTAGAAGACAGATGTCAGATGTCAGAAGACAGATGTCAGAAAACAGAAGTCAGATTTTTAAGGTGCGAGGTTGGAGGGTGATACCCGGCATATAATGCGGAAGGAGGGGCGAGAGCGTACGTTCCGTCTACACTTTTTAATCCATCATCTAAGGCGACGCCTTTAAGCTCTAACATCTATCATCTAATATCTATCCTCCATTTGACACGCCCTGAAAATTGTGATATAATCATTTTATATATTCCAAATCAGGAGGCGGGGTCAATGGACGATCTTACCGAAAAAATCAGCGGACTTTTCGGCGGGGCGGTTTTCCCGGTCATGCTTGCCGGAGAAGACGCGGGGTTTACATACATGAACCGCGCGGCTGAGGAACTCCTCTGCGGCTCGGGCGACAAACTTTTTGCGTCTGTTAAGCCTTTGATTTTTGGCGGCGCAACGCATTTCACCTGCACTTTCCGCGACAAATACCTCTTTTTGCAGTCCAGCCCATGCGACGGCGGTTCCGCCCTTGTGATCATCAACGACGTCACCGAGAGCATAAACGCTCAGAAGGCGAAAATCGAGGCCTCCCAGGCCGCTCTCCAGAGCGCCCTTGATTCGGCAAACGCCGCGAACCGCGCAAAGACCGACTTTTTATCCAACATGTCTCACGACATTCGCACGCCACTGAACGCCATTATCGGCATGACCACCATCGCCGAGGCGCATATAGACGAAAAGGACAGGGTCGTCGACTGCCTTGAAAAAATCGGCCTGTCCTCGCGCCATCTCCTTGCAATTATAAATGATATTCTTGATATGTCGAGGATCGAAAGCGGCAAGATGTCCGTCTCGCCCGAAACGTTCATGATGGCCGACTTTATCCACTCACTTATGGCGATTTTCCGCCCACAGGCCGAGGCCAAAAACATCAAGATCGAGCTTGATTTTTCCGGGATAGTCTGCGAGCAGGTCAGGGGAGACCCGCTGCGCATTCAGCAGGTTTTAGTAAACATTTTGTCTAACGCGGTCAAGTTTACTCCCGAGCGCGGCACTATATCGCTCACGGTAAGGGAGACCGAAAAGCCGGTCCAGACCGAGCTGAACTATGCATATTACGAATTTATTGTCAGCGATACCGGAATAGGCATGACTCCCGAATTTTTGGAGAAGATCTTCCTGCCGTTCGAGCGCGATATGAGCGTGAACCATATCGAGGGCACCGGCCTCGGAATGGCCATAACCCAGAACCTTGTAAAAATGATGAACGGCGAGATATCCGTAGAGAGCGAAAAGGGCAAGGGCACCACATTTACGGTCAGCATACCCCTTGAGCAGATAATTTCCGACGAAAACGAGTTTGAAGCCCTGCGCGGCAAGAAGATACTTATTGCCGACAGCGACGCCGTTTCGCTTGAAAATTTGAGGAACGTCCTCTCGGGATTCGGCGTAAACTGCGATACCGCGGCTTCGGGGTACGAGGCCGAGGAGCTTGCCGCTCAGGCCCATATGAACGGCGAGGATTATTTTGCCGTTCTGCTTGAACGCCGCCTCGGCGCTGTTGACGGCATACAGATCTGCCGCGAGCTGAGGCAGCTTATAGGCGGAGATGTTCCTATACTTATGATGTCTACATACGAGTGGACTCTTTCGGCAGATGAAATGCGCAAATACGGCATTTCTGCGTTTGTTCCCAAGCCTCTGTTCCGTTCGCGTCTCGGCGAGGCGCTTTATGCCTTTACCGATGAAGGAATTGCCGCAGCCTCGGGATCGGAGCGCAAGGACGAGGAAAGCTTCGAGGGCTTCAACGTTCTTTTGGTCGAGGATAACGAGATCAACCGCGAAATAGGGACCGAGCTTGTCGAGATGCTCGGCGCCAAGGTAGAATGCGCCGAAAACGGCAAGGCCGCCCTTGATATGTTCGCGGCTTCCGAGCCGGGCGGCTACGATCTTATATTCATGGATATCCAGATGCCGGTGATGGACGGCTTCGAGGCGACAAAGGCCATACGTTCCCTTGAAAGGCCCGACGCGCCCACGGTTCCCATAGTCGCCATGAGCGCAAACGCTTTTGTCGAGGATATCCGCGCCTGCCTGAAGGCGGGAATGAACGATCACGTTTCAAAGCCCGTCAACTTACAGAACCTTGCCGACGTCATGAGCCGCTTTTTGAGAAACGGGCCGACTCCTGTTTCGGACGAGCTTTAAAGCCGAGGGGGTGAAACCATGCTGCCTTATCAGGAGGAATACCTGAGCCTTCTGCGCTCAGCCTCAAAAAATACCGGCCCTTTGGCTCAGGGTCAGTCGCTGAATGATTTTTTATCCGCCGCCTCAGAGGCAAACAGAATATCCTGCGAGGCGATAGAGCGCGGCACCGGGCTGCTAAGAGACAACCTTTTCCCGCTTCTTGACAATATCCTTTCCGCGTCAGACGAGGACATAGACGCGCTGTATGAGTTTGCCGGCAGCCTGATGAACGGCGTAAGCCAGACCGACGTAGGCTTAAGCTACCGCATACATCTCTCGCTTTTAAGCTATGCCCGCCACAAGGGCCTGCGCGATATGCTTATCCGCGAGCTTTATTTTACCGCGATGGCGCTTTACAACCTTGAAACAATGCTCAGCCCGAACAATATACGCCTCTACGCGGTAAGAATGAGAATGTACTTTACCGAGGCCGCGTCATATTTTGAGAAGGACTACGACAGCATAACCGACCCCGAGACGCGCGGTTACATTCACCGCAGCATGGGCAACATCGCCCTCTCGTACAGCGCCACCCAGCCCGAGGACGCAAAGCGCAAGCTTGACGCGATAACAAGATCGATAAACATACTCAGCGACCCCGACGTTCAGGCAAAAACGCCTTCGCTGCCGTGGAGCCTTTTCCTGTATAAAAGCCATCAGGAGCGCACCGCGCTTTTGGGATATTTAAGGACCGGCTCGGCGGATCACATCGCCTTTGCGCAGGTTCTTGAATCGGCGCAGATAGTTCAGGACAAGCAGATAAAGGCTGCGCGCAGCAGGGGAGAGCAGCTCCAGCCGCGTTGGCAGTACGCCTATCTTGCCGCAAGGTATCATTGTGGCGCGCTGCTGCTTCAGGAGCTTTTGGACGGTCTTTACAGCATGTCGTCATACTGCCGCGACGACGATTTCGGCTCGCAGAGCATGTTCACCCATCTCAGCGTTCCCGCCGTATATATGGAATACTCAAAGTATTTAAACAAAAACAAGCGCTCGGCGGGGTTCTATTCCGCCATTCAGAACATGACCCGCCGCCTGTTTTTATGGATAGCCAAGGCTCCGAACAGCGACGAGAACGAGACGATGATGTTCTACCTGAGGCAGTTCTTGTACACATATATCGAGACCCCCGGCGGAATGCCGTTTATCGATGTTTTGCAGAACGCCTTTGCGGCCCGCCACCCGGTAACGTATGTAAGAATGACGGTTGCCGGGCAGATAGCAAGACAGCTCACGCTTTGGGCGATCGAGGATTCCCCCGAGAGCCTTATAGGCTTAAACGGTTGTGGCACCGCCGAGGAGGTAATAAAAAATAAAGCCTCCCTTGCCGATTTTGCAGAGACTGCCGGACGGCTCTACGACACGGGAATGATACACTTTATAAACCTTGAGGCTTCGGCCTGCCGCGGGCTTTTCTACGAGGAGGAGGAGATAATCCAGCTCCACTCCCACTTCGGCGCGCAGCTTTTGGGGCAGCACGAATCTACCGAAATATACCGCGATATAGCTCTCGGGCACCACTGTCGGTTTGATGAAAAGGGCGGCTACCCCGCAAACTTTTCGCCGAGCAGTTCGCCGGTAAGGCAGATGATCTATATAATCTCCGTTGCCGACGCGCTCGCCTCCTGCGCTGAGGAGACCTCGAGCCGCTACCGCCCGGTCCACCCGCTGAGCGAAGTACTTGAAAGGCTTGACGGCGGCGAGGGCAAGCTTTACGCGCCGTTTGCAGTAAAGCTGATAAGATCCCCCGAGAGGCGCGAAGCCCTTAAGCGCCGCCTTGACGAATGGAAACACGGCGCATATCTCGATATGTACAGGCGAATAGCCCTGATGACCGAATAATTTATCCACACTCGGGGTATGTCATAAAAATCTGATCTCTGAAATCTAAAAGGTCCGCAGGATCAAAATTCTGCGGACCTTTTGTCAAATGTTTCCGTCGCTTCTCTGTGCGCTTATTTCGTCAAGCCTGCTTTGGTCCATCTTCGCCACGCATTCCTCAACGGAAATTTTCTTTTTAAGCATCTCGTTTATTATCAAGGCGACGTCGTCGGCGCTGTAGCCTATTATCCTCGAGGCGGCGGTCGATACCCGCCCGTATTTTGCTATCGAGGCCTCCGCGTCGGTGACCATTTTGGACTGAATGTTCGTCGTCTGCCCCTTAAAGCAGTTTACCGTTGAGATGCCGTCAAAGGCGGCGTTGTAGTTTTCGGGAGTGGCGCAAAATTCAAGGAAATCAAGCGCCGCTTCAAGCTTTTCGCTGTTTTTATTTACCATCATCATGTTGAGGTTGCCGCCCTCGTAGGTCCCGCCCTCAACGGTATCCATAAACACCGGCATAAGCGCAAAGTCATCTACGCCGTACTTGTTTCCGCTCTCAAAGTCGGTATAAAACCATGTATCCCAGATAAAGGTCATTACCGCTTCGCCCGAGGCGATCGCGGGGCTTATTTCCGACCACCCGCAGTCGAAGTATTTGCTGCCGAACCAGCCGCTGTCGGCGGCGTCAGATATCCACCTGACCATATTTGTTATCTCGGGGATATCCCCGTAACCGATTTCGCCGTCGTTCAGTTTTCTTAAGATCTCCGGGTCGTCGGCAAAAATCGGGTCAAGCCCGAACTGCATCATCCACGAGCAGCCGTTGGCGGGCCAGCAGATAGGCGTATAACCCGCCTCGGCGAGGACCTCGCATAAAACGTCAAATTCGGCCTGAGTTGTTGCAGGCTTAAGGCCGAGGCTGTCAAGAACGGTTTTGTTGTAGTAACATCCCGAAACCGAGTTTTCCCAGTAGGGCAGGCCCATCAGGTTTCCGCTTTCGTCGGTGCAGTAGGCTTTTGCGCTGTCGGTGAGGTCGTCCGCCCAGGTTTCGTTATTCAGGACGTAAAAGTTCCCGGAAACGTCGAACCTGTTGAGATCGGCGTTGTGAAAATGCAGGAAGATGTCTGTGCCCTTGCCGTTTTTGAAATCTTCCGCCGCCCTTGCCTCAAATTCCGAATCCTCATAGGCGACAAGCTTTATTTTGTTGCCGGTTTTGCTTTCGTACATATCAAAAACCGAAGTCATGTAGTTTTTTTCAAGATCGCTCTTTTTGCCCATTACGGTGAGCGTTATCCCCGAGCCCTTGCCCGCGCATGAGCCGAGAAGCGTTACGGCGGCAAGAATCATCGCCGCAAGGAAATATTTAAACTTCATCGGTTTTTTCTCCCTCCGTTTTTGGCTTTAAAAGCTTAGCGGCAAGCTCTCTCACCGCGTTCATATTAACGGGCTTTGCAAGGTGGCCGTCCATTCCCGCATCGAGGGCGTTTCTTACGTCTTCCGCAAAGGTGTTGGCGGTCATCGCCGCTATCGGAATATCTTTTGCCCGGGGCAGCCCGCATGATCTTATAGCCTTAGTCGCCTCATATCCGTTCATCACCGGCATCTGCCCGTTCATGACTATCATGT
>CANRHA010000092.1 GCA_947630315.1 uncultured Clostridia bacterium | reverse complement strand
GTCTCAATGGTGCCCTCCACCCCGCTGACCGATGAAAGCGTATACTGCGATACGGGAACTATCCTTATTGTTCCGAGGTCGGGCAGGACCCGGATAAGTGCTATGCTGTTTACGGTTCCGCTCTGCTCGCTCACAAAAAGTATTGTCTCCCTGGCGGCCGAATAGTCGGTCTCGGCGGCTACGTCGTCTTCTGAAGCGGGCGCCTTTGAAAGCTCCGCCTCGCGGGCAAGCTTAGGCTGAGTAACAAAAACGTCAAGGAGCACATATGCAACAGTGCCGAACATTATAACGCTGAAAAGCATCGTCAGAACATAGACGATAAGCACCGGGGTCTGGTTCGGTCTTTTTTTAGCCATATTCCTCTCTCCCTCTAAAATTTACGGAATGTGTTGCAATTTTCTTTCAAAAAGTGTAGAATAGATATCGCCGCCAAGAGGCTATTGCTCGTCGAGCCGGTTGAGGTCTATTTTATCTATCTTTACCCCCGACCTTGCGGCGTAGTTCAAGGTGCTCGAGGTTCCGCTGCCGTCTACGGCTATAGCGCCTATGACCAGCGACGAGCGGTCGACCATGAACCTGTTTCTTACATGATAATTGCTGACGCTCGGCCTGTCGCCTATAACTATATGCGCCGAGCTTTGGGCGATAAGCATAGAATATTCCGCCTCGTCGGCGCCGATCCTGCGGCGGTATTCGACCTCGTACGGGCAAACGCAGATAAGGCGTATATCCGGGAAAAGAAGCTTTACGCGCAGGACCTCTATCCCAGCCCAGATGTCTACGCCCCTCTGCATTCCGCAGAAAAAGGTGTCATATCCGCACAGCGCCGCGCCGTATACATGTTTATATATAACGCTCTTCAGCTTATTGAGCTTTTCCTCGTCGCACACGCTGAAGGGGAGCTTTTCGGGGCGGTGGCCGGTAAAGCAGGCGGTCTTTTCTCTTACGGTTATAACGCTTTCGGCGGCAGATAATGCTTGCATTATACGAATATATCCCTTCCCGGCGCTTACGCCGTGTATAGAAGTTATTTTAACATATATCCCCGCAATTTTCAAGTGCCGGGGAATGATTGTAACTGTTTTTTCATTTTTGGAGGTTTTTATGAGCGGCATCAAAAAAGATATCCTGCGGCGGGCGTGGGCCGAGATCCACACCGACAGGCTTAAAAGAAACGTCGAAAAGCTGCGCGCCCTGCTGCCCGAAGGCGTCGAGCCGGTATGCGTTGTAAAGGCAAACGCCTACGGCCACGGCGTTGAAAATACCGTGTCCTGCCTCGAGGAAGACTGCGGGATAAACTGGTTTGCGGTATCTACCCTTAACGAGGCTATAGAACTCAGAGATCTCGGCGTTGCCGGCGAGATACTTATTTTAGGCTACACCCCGCCGAAAAACGCTCCCGAAATAATAGAATACGACATAATCCAGACCGTGACCGACCGCGAATACGCCGAGGAGCTTTCAAAACAGTGCCCGGCCTCCGAAAAAATACGCTGCCATATAGCCTACGACACCGGAATGACGAGGATAGGTCTGCGCGGAGACGTGAGCTTTTTGGGCGATGAGACCGAAAAGATAGTAAAGCTGCCGTCGATAGAGGTCGAGGGAATATTCACCCACCTTTCGGTCGCGGACAGCGCGGAGCCTTCGGACGCGGAATACACGAAAAATCAGATCGAAGAGCTTGTAAAGATAAAAAACGAGCTGAACCGCAGAATGATAGTAGTTCAGCACATGCACTTTCTCAACTCGGCAGGCGCGGCCTATCACCCCGACCCGAGGGGAGACCTCGCCCGGCTCGGTATACTTTTATACGGCCTTAAGCCCGACGGCGGGCGGGAGCTTCCTATAGACCTCGAGCCGGTGATGGACTTAAAGGCGACGGTCGCGCAGATAAAAACCGTTCCCGCCGGGGTAGACGTAAGCTACGGCAGAACCTTTACGACCGCCCGCGACACCGAGATCGCCGTAGTTACAATAGGCTACGCCGACGGCTACCCGAGGGCGCTTTCGGGAAAATCGGAGGTGCTTATAAACGGCAGGCGCGCGCCGGTCATAGGCAGGATATGCATGGATCAGCTTATGGCGGACATAAGCGGAATACCCGGGGTAAAGCCCGGCGACGCCGTCACCTTAATAGGCCGCGACGGAGATGAGACCATCACAGCCGACGGGCTTGCCGCTTTAGCGGGAACTATAGGCTACGAGATAGTCTGCGGGATAAGCCCCCGCGTGCCGAGAACTGTGATATGAAGCTTATAAGAAGCTACGGCGTTCCGCCATTTACCGTAAGAGAATACGACCGCCTCGGCTCTACTAACGATCTTTTAAAATCGGAGGCGGCGGAGCTTGACGATTCAAGCGTCGCGATCGCGATAGAACAGACAGCCGGCAAGGGCCGCCTCGGGCGAAGCTTTTTCAGCCCCGGCAGCGGACTTTACATGTCGGTGCTGTTAAAGAGAAATCTCACCCCCGAAGCGCTTAACCTGCTGACTCCTATGACGGCGGTTGCCGTTTCGGATGCTCTTGAAGAGCTGGGCGCGGGGCCGGTGGGAATAAAATGGGTGAACGATCTATACATAGGCGGGAAAAAGGTCTGCGGAATACTCACCGAAACGGGAATGTCCGGCGCAAAGCCGCTCTTTGCGGTGATAGGGATAGGCGTGAACATATCGGAGCCTAAGGGGGGCTTTCCGGAGGAGATAAAAAGCAAAGCCGGCGCGGCGTTTAACGATCCGCCGAAAAATATCCGCGAAGCCCTCGCCGAGAAAATTCTTAAGCGGCTCGATATCCGCCTGAAAAGCTTTGAAACGCGCGATTTTCTCCCCGAATACCGGCGGCGCTCCATACTTATAGGCCGAATGGCTACGGCCGCAGGGCGGCGGGGAACCGTCGCCGGGATAGACGACGACTGCCGTCTCGTTTTAAAGGACGAACGCGGGGAGTTTTGCATATCCTCCGGCGAAGCTGTAGC
Source organism: uncultured Clostridia bacterium (assembly GCA_947630315.1). Lineage (GTDB taxonomy): Bacteria > Bacillota > Clostridia > Oscillospirales > Ruminococcaceae > Faeciplasma. The sequence continues at coordinate 3,984 of CANRHA010000092.1, read as the reverse complement.
CGATTGGGAAAACACATAAAAATGCCGCACGGGGCGAACCCATGCGGCGTTAATTTTTTATATCAGAGCTCCGCTATTACTTCTACCTCGCAGAGGGCGCCCTTGGGCAGGGCCTTTACCGCAACGCAGCTTCTTGCCGGGGCAGAGGTCACATATTTTCCGTAGACCTTGTTAAAAGCCGCGAAGTCGGCGATATCCGCCAAAAAGCAGGTCGTCTTCACCGCGCGGTCAAGGGTAGTTCCCGCGGCGCTCAAAACCGCCGAGAGGTTTTTCATAACCTGCTCGGTCTGCTCCTCTATCCCGCCCGGAACTATCTCTCCGCTCGCGGGATCAAGGGCTATCTGCCCCGATGTGAATACGAGATCGCCGACCTTTACCGCCTGTGAGTAGGGGCCTATCGCCGCAGGGGCGTTTTTTGCTGTTATTTTTTCAGACATATTTATCTTTCCTTTCCATGATTTATTTTTCGGCCGCGTTCTTTTGCGGCATGACCGATATAATTACAGAAGCCTGAAGCCGTTTTTCCTGAGAGCTTTTTTGATCTGCTCTATATGCTCGAAGTTTCGGGTCTCAAGGGTAAGCCTTAAGTAGCAGCCGTTTACGTCCGCACCCGCGCCGGAATGTTCATGGTAAACTGCGGTGACGTTGCCGCCCTGCTCGGCTATGATCCTGGATACGTTCATAAGCTGGCCGGGCTTATCTACAAGTTCTATCTTAAGCTGGCAGTTTCTTCCCGACATCAGAAGGCCCCTTGTTATCACCCTTGAAAGTATCGTGACGTCGATATTTCCGCCCGAGAGAATGCAGACGGTCTTCTTGCCCTTTATATCCACCTTGTTGAACATAGCCGCCGCGACCGCGACCGCCCCGGCCCCCTCGGTCACGAGCTTATGCTGTTCCATCAAGGAGAGAATGGCCGCGGAAATTTCGTCGTCGTTTACGGTGACAATGTCGTCTATATACCTGCTGCAAAGTTCATATGTAAGCGAACCCGGCTCCTTTACGGCTATGCCGTCGGCTATGGTGAACACCGAATCGAGCTTTTCTATATGGTGATCCGCGATGGACTGGAGCATCGACGGCGCGCCGGAAGCCTGAACGCCGTATACCTTTATATTAGGGTTGAGGTTTTTGAGAGTGAACGCAACGCCCGAGGCAAGTCCGCCGCCGCCTATAGGAACTATTACCGCGTCCATATCGGGTATCTGCTCGGCAAGTTCAAGCGCCACCGTGCCCTGACCCGCTATTACATCTGGATCGTTAAAAGGATGGATAAAGGTATAGCCCTCGGTATCTCTCAAAGTCAGGGCGCGCTGGTAGGCGTCGTCGTAAACGCCCTCGACAAGACAGATCTCCGCGCCGTAGCTTTTTGTGGCCTCTACCTTTGAAATAGGCGCGCTGTCGGGCAGACAGATAACCGCTTTTATTCCGTTTTTCTGCGCCGCAAGGGCTACGCCCTGGGCATGGTTTCCCGCCGAACAGGCAATTACGCCGCGGGCCTTTTCCTCCGGCGTGAGCCTCGACATCTTATAATACGCTCCCCTGACCTTGAACGAGCCGGTTATCTGCAGATTTTCTGTCTTAAGCCAGATATCCGCCCCCGGAACGAGCTTTTGCGCCCTTAAAACGTCGGTCTGTATCGCGACGTCCTTTAAGGCGAACCTCGCCCTGTAAACGTTGTCAAGAGTAACTTCCTGTACTGACAAAATTATCACCTCTGCTGATTTTTCGCGCCGCAGCGCCGTCAAGAGAGAATCATATCACATTTTGAGGAGTTTGTAAAGACAGAGATCAGAAATCAGAAAACAGAGGCCAGATGTCAGAAAACAGAAATCAGAACATCATGGGCGCGTAAAAAATCGCCCCGGCTTATTGGGCTGGGGCGTGATGATTTATTCTTCCGCTTCCGGGGCGGGAATGTCGGAGGCGTATTCGCAGCCGGCGATGTACCACTTTCCGCCGGACTTTATAACATAGCAGCAGAGGTCGACATAATCCTCGGACAATGACCCCGCAAAGTGCGCGGTGACGTCGATCTCAAAATACGACTTCACCGATATCGGCTCGCCGTAAATTTCAAGATAGGATCGCAGGAACTCGTCAAGATAAACCTTCTCGAGCCGGGATCTGCCCGTAAATTCGAGCGATACGGTCATGTCGTCGCCGAACTCGTCAAAATAATCGCCGTAAAGCTCGGCCATGTACTCCTCGCCGCTCAATCCGAGATCGTCTCGGTCGGTGAGGTGCTCCTGCGCTATCAGCGTTGGCATCGACGAAATATACGAATCAAAATCCTTCGCCGCTATAGCCCCGAGGTACTGCTCAACGGGCTTTTGCGCCGCCGATCCCCCGAAAACACCGTTGCGGTAGAGTATCATGACGGCGCCGACCGCCACGAGGATCAGCAAAATTATCAGCACAGTCTGCTGCTTTTTTGCCTTTTCGGGATCGGTCTTAGAAGCCGGAAGTTTTTCTCTTTTGGTGCTTTGCCCGTTTTCCATCGCTATCTCCTATCTGTGATTGCCCACAAAGAACAGCGCAAGCGTTCCGGGGCCGGAATGCGCCCCGATAACAGGGCCTATGTCTGTTATGAGATCAGCCTTGACGCCGTACCTTTCCTTTATCATGTCGGCCAAAAGCTGCGCGTCCTCGAAGCAGTCGCCGTTCGAGATGAACACCTCGCCGTCGGCGCCCTCTTTTCTCAACTCGCCGTACTTATCGGCAAGCGTTTTTATCGACGCCTTTCTGCCGCGTATTTTCTGCATGTTTATAAGATGACCCTCGTCGTCGACGTGCAAAACCGGCTTTATCCCGAGAACCGCGCCGGCAAGAGCGGCCGTTGCGCTGACCCTGCCCCCTCTTTTGAGGTATACAAGATCATCTACCGTAAACCAATGGCAGATATTCAAGCGTATGCCCTCGGCGTATTCTTTTAATGAATCTATATCGGCGCCGGCCCTTTTCTGTTTGACGCAAAGCCACAAAAGAAGTCCATGGCCGGCAGACGCCGCAAGCGAATCAACAACAACGATTTTACTGCCCGGAAACTCGGCGGAAACGTCCTCGGCCGCCGTGCAGGCTGTGGCGTAGGTAGAGCTGAGTCCGGAGCTGAACGCAAGGTAAAAAACATCGTTCCCCGAGGACAAAATCGTCCGGTAGTGCTCAACAAGGGTAGAGTAGTTGGCCGCGGCGGTCCTTGCTATCCCGCCGGCGCGCATTTTTTCGTAGAACTCTTTTACCGGCATTTCCTCGCCGTTGTAGGATCTCGTATCGCCGTCGAAGCTGAACGTAAGCGGGCAGAGGCTGACGCCCCATTCGCCGAGCTTTTCGGTTGAAATATCCGCCCCGGAATCGACCATCAAAGTATAATTTCTCGCCATTTCACTCATGTAAACCTCTCCTTTGCACTTTAATATTATATATTGCGGTGGTTTGTATTACCATATCTAATATAGCATATTAGATATGCGTTGTCAAGCACTTCTTTTTCATTTGTAAGTATACTATTTTCGGAGGGGGATGTCAAGGTAGAGGGTAGAGGATAGAAGATAGAAGATAGAACGCCCCTCTCGGGGCGAGCAGTACAAAGTGCGACTGCGACACATTTGGGGGAAAGGGGTTCGCGGCGGGAAGACTGTTTGTGTAGAAGACAGAGGACAGAGGGCAGAAATCAGAGGCGCGCCAACAGGGGCGGGTGGTACAGAGCGCGGCGCCTGAGGAGAAAGGTATTCGCGGCACTCAAATTATTTTAATTTGTCCAAACACCCTATATAAAATCCCACCCGCGAGCCGCCCAACTGATGGAAAGGTATTCGCGGCGGAGCCGCTCATGCTATTTTAAATGAACCGGTTCATTGTGCGCCTTGGATAATAAAGAAATTCAACCTGTGTCCACTCACTATAACAAGGTATTCGCAAATTTCCTTGCGGAAATTTTCTCATACTATTTTAGTTGCCCCACCCCTGACCCCTCCCCGGTGGGGA
>CANRHA010000091.1 GCA_947630315.1 uncultured Clostridia bacterium | reverse complement strand
TTAACGGCATTAGAGAATGACATTTGACAGACAGCACGACTGCCGATGCTCCGTACACGGCAGACGAAGCTCAGAAAAAGATTGATGAGGTTATGAATTTTAAGGGGAGTGAGAGGGAGAAGCAGTTGTTTTTGGTCTGCAATCAACTGCAAATTCCATACAATACTTTGAAACCGGACGAGAAAGCTGCGCTTTTGAGCGCAATATCAAAGTCGAAGATTTTGGGGAAATTAGGAAAACATGGCAGAGGTAAGCGGAAGCATAAAAAATAAGGCAAGGATTATCCTTGCCCTATTATCGCCTTAAATTCCGCTTGACGGGTGCCAAAATTTAATTTTTTGATTGAAAACTTCTTTATGGACGCCTCCCCCACCGGGGGAGGTTTTTTATCTCCCGCTCCTCTCACCCGTTTTCCAGCCTACTCTTAATTTCCAGCGCCTCGTTGTACAGCACCTCGGCTTCGTCTTCGCGGTTTGACATGTAATTATACAATAATATCGCGAGATTATAGCAGGTTATCGCCAAAGACTTCTCATACTCTTCGGGATTTTCTTTTGCAAGCCTGCGGTATATTTCCAATGCCTCACTATATAATTTTTCGGTTTCCTCGCAGCGGTCGGCGTTGGTATGTAAAATCAGCGCAATATTGTTGCATGTCCTTGCAACATCGGGCTCATATTTCTGCGGATCGGCTTTCGCCGATCTGCGGTAAGCTTCCAGAGCTTCTTTTAATATCGGCTCGGCTTTTTCATGCTGATTCGTAATTTTATACAATAATCCGAGGTCGTTGCAGGTATCGGCCAATTCGTCCTCATATGTCTGAGGATCGGATCTTGCAAGCCTGCGGTAAATTTCCAAGGCCTCATTATATAGCTTTTCAGCTTCCGCGCTGCTATCTGTCATCATATACGACCCTGCAAGATTATAGCAAACCTGCGCGACATCATGCTCGAACGCGCGGGGATTGTCTTTTGCCAACCGGCGGCTTATTTCCAAAGCTTCGCTATAAAGCTTTTCGGCTTCTTTGCTTTGCTCGGTGATTTTGTATATTGTTCCGTGTTGATTGCAGGTGTCCGCCAAATAATTCTCAAACGCTCGGGGGTTGTCCTTTGCGAGCTTTCGGCGAATCTCCAAAGCCTCGTTGAACATTTTTTCAGCTTCATCGGTGCGCATCGAGTCTTTATACAGTATGCCGAGATTGTTGCAAATGTCCGCCACATAAGCTTCAAATGCCTGCGGGTCTTCTTTTGCCAATTTGCGGTAAATGTTCAAGGCTTCAACAAGCAGACTTATTGCTTCCTCGCTGCGATGAGTTTTTGAGTATAGGTTGGCAATATTATTGCAAACTTTTGCCAACTCGGGCTCGTGTTCCCGAGGGTTCTTTTTTGCCAGTCTGCGGCGAATCTCCAAGGCCTCATAATACATCTTTTCGGCCTCGTCATAGCGTTTTGCTTCCTTGTACAATATACCGAGGCTATTGTATGACATTGCCACATCCGGCTCGTAAGTCTGAGGGTCGGTTTCCGCCAGTCTGAGATATATTCTCAAAGACTCATTATCCAACCTCTCTGCCTCGTCATAGCGCATTGTATCCCTATATAATACTGCAAGATCATGATATACAGACGCCACGTTGGCCTCATAGTCCGCGGGGTTATCTTTTGCCAATCTTTGATAGATTTCTAAGGCCTCATAATACTGTCCTTCTGCTTTATCATACTGTTTTAAGTCGTTATATAAATTACCGAAATTGATACAGACCATCGCTAACAAATGCTCATATGCGGAGCTTTTCTTTACCAATTTGCGGAATATTTCCAAGGCCTCGCTATATAGACTTTCCGCTTCATCGAATCTGCCGATTTCCTGATGCAAAACGGCATAATCGTTGCAGAACCACGCCCAATCGAGTTCGTCTACATCAGTACTTTTGAAATAATGATACAGTTCCTCTCCCTTTTTTAAGGCCTTTTGATGATCGTTTTGGCCTCTGAGAAAGTTCATATAATCGACCAGAACCGATCTATCCAGCCCGCCGTCGCGGACATAGCCCTCTATCTCCTCATAAAGCGCAACGATCTGTTCCGCAGATTCCGCTGTAACGCCCTCCGACTTCAGACCGTCGATTTTCAGCTGACATTCCTTGACATACGCTTGATATTCCTTCTTGATCTCTGCTGCCTTCTCAGCGGTGCGTTTTGCGTCGCGGCGGCGTTCCTCGTCGTCAAGAATGACAAGCGCTTCCTTGACCTTTCCCTGCTCAAACAGCTGCATGGCCGTCTTTGCGCGCTGAGTAAGATACTCTCCGCTCGACGACATCTCCACCACGCGCGAGGCAAGCTTCAACAGGTCGGTTTCGATTCTGTGCAGCTCCTCCTCGGTCTTGTTTTTCTCTCCGCTGATTTTGTAAAGCTTTGCGAACAGCTCGTCGTTCTGCGGGTCCTGAGCGATTTGCAGTTTTATATCGATAAATTCATTGTTAAGCTTTTCGAGATTTTCCCTGAGTTCCGCCAACTTATCGTGATTTGCATAGAAGGGGAGCCTGTCCATATGTATGTCGGTGACTTCCTGACCGTTGAGCGAAAGCTTCGCGTCCTGGCACGTCACCTGCATTTGGAGTTCCGGGCGCTGAGCCATCTCAAGCAAAATTTTAAGTTTGACGGAATCTATGCTGTCAAAAACGGTGTAGTAGTGCTGAAGTTCGCCGTCGAGGCGTTCCATAAACTTCCGAACGGCCTCTGCGGGTTCCGGAGTCCGCTTGAAGAAAGTAGTTATTTTCGGCGCCTTGCCCGATACCTTGAACTGTTCAAGCGCGACGTCGAACTCCTCCAAGGTGTACTGTCCTGCCTTATGCCAGCAGATGATGTAAAAGTAGTCGCACTTTTTGATAACATCATTATATACTTCCTGAGAGCGTTTTTCGGAAAGCTCGTCGGAGATGTCCTCGCACATATGCAGGCGGAAGTAAATCCCTCGGCTCTGATATATGTCGTTCAGAACGCGGATATAATTGCCGAGTTCCATGCGTTCGTTGTGTAGGTCGTCGATGGATGAAGCGAGAAAAATGTCGATATACTGCATTTAGGTTCTCCTTTGTCACACGATTTTATATCCCAGTTTGATGATCGTTTTTACGGTTTCAAGCGCGGTGTTGCGGTCGTATTCCTTCTCCGATTCCGGCAGGACGCTGTACGGCACAAGGCAGGGGGTAGTCTTCTTTTCATCGTCTCGTGTCTCGCCGTATGTCCAGCCCTCGGCAATTCGACCTGCCGCCCATACCTCATGGACGTTTTCGGCTATCTTTTCTGTCAGATCCAAAATTTCATCGCTTAGAACGACATCTTTAGTGTCGATAGGGTGTGGCGTGTACATAGAAATCTCCTTTAAAAGTTATTGATCCTTTGAGCGCTCGTCTGAGCTGAGTTCGCCCCAGTCGGTGAGGTCGTTGTGAAGCTTCGCGCGGTCAAAGCGTTCGCTGCGGTAGGAATACCCCTCCGCGCGCATGTACGCCGCCCATCTTGCGTGCTCCGCGATCTTGCGCCTTGCGCAGTTTTTGCATTCGCACCTGTCATCGTTTCCGCCGTTTAAGCAGGGCATTTTCTCATATATCCCCGACTTTTTCAGGTAGTTGTGGTGGATAGCCGACGCAAGAGAGGACTGCCTGTAAAACTCGAAGCGATCAAACTTAAGGCGCGCCTCGATCACCTCCGCGTTGGTTTTCGACCATTTGTTGTGATATTCAAAAGCCGTCGCCTCGTCGTCTGCGCTGTATACGTTTTTATATGAATACTGCTCGTCGAGACTGCCTATGAATCTTATGTGATACTTCTGCTCGCGGTGATTTTTAAGGTATTCGTCCTTTTTATCTCCCGAGACCGAGCCGTATTTTCTGCTGTCGTAGACCACCGAGTATATATCCGGCAGTTCGTTTTCAAGCGATTTTGCCCCGCATATGCCGTTTATTCTGTCAAATATCTCTCTTAAGTACACCGCCGTCTCGATGTTCAGATCGTCGTCGCCGGTGCACACTACGGCAATATCGGTGCGCCTGAGCCTTTCGCAAACGCCGTCGCGTTTTTCAAGAAGACTTGCAAAGCCGTCGGTGGTGAAATCTATCCCGTCAAACATCATGATGTCATACTCGCTGCCGTTTTTTTCGATAAGCTCTGGGCAGTACCTTCTGAGGGCGCTTTCTATTCCGCCATGTTCGCCTTTGGGGGCTTTATCAAACAGATTTATTTCAAGTTTAAGGCCGTCTATCCGGCAGAACCACATAAGGGTCTTGAAAAATTCCGAGCCGTATGAGCCCATGCCGGCGATCATCACCGAAACGACTCCGCCGCGGCTCTTTTTTATAACGTCCATCATCGGGACCGTGCGCCATGCAAGCTGTCTCACGCAGTTTATTCTGCGAAGCTTGAACGATCCGCCCTCTTCCGAGACGGTATCTTTATTCAATAGGTTGTCATATTCTAAAGAATCGAGGGTGCAGCGGCTGCTCTCCTTAACGGCGAATACAAATATCTTGACGTTCTGTTTTTTGCCGTATTTGTCGAGCTCTCCCGTGATGATCGCCGCCTGCCTTACGTTTTCCGATTCGTCCTCGCCGATCATGAATAATTCGGCGTCCTGTTTTTTGGAAAGAAGGTCGAGGTGAACTATCTCCTTTTCAAGCAGTACCGCGTGGATATCTTTGGCGTCGGGCAGAAATTCATTTGCGCTGTCGTCCGACACCCCGCAGAAAACTATCATCGGCCTTGATCTCTGATCTTCAAGAACGCTTTTCGCGAGGACTACCGAGCGCTCGTTCAATTCCGAAAAGATGTAAAGCGGCTTTCTGCGGCAGAAGATGTATCTGATATCGTCAACAAAATTCCTGAAGAAGGATAGCACCGCGCCGAAGGTAAGAAACGGCGCAAATACGAACAGGAGCGTTCCGTATGTCGAATAGATAACTCTGAGCGCGCCGCTTTCCAAGCCTGAAACGGAGTCATAGATAACCGAAGCGTCAAGGTTGGCGACAAAAATCTGAACGGTTTCATGGACCGAGAACAGTATGAGCCGCAGAAAGTCCTCCGGCCCGGAATCGGGGCTTGACGCAAAGCTCATAGGCAGACATAAGAGAAAAAGCGCCGCAAAGGTGCCTATGATGAGCCTTGCTATTACCGAGACGAACTTGAACCTTGTTTTTGAAAACGCGGCGCAAAGGGCTGCCGCAAAGCAAAGCGCGGAGAGTATAAGAAAGACTGTGCAGACGGTTTGGCTAAACATTTTTCCCTCCCGGGGCAGATTCCCGCAAAATTGCAGCACCGACCAGGATCAACAAAAGTCCTGAGCCCGGTGCTGCTTAAATTCAGTGATATCGGGTCGACCGCCCGCGTTTATTTGGATTCCGATTCAATAAACTGCTGAACGCTGACCATTCCCTTTGAGATCATCAGGAACTTGTCGTTGTAGTCGTCGACGATGGCGGTAGAGAGCGAGAGCATGTAATCGAACAGTTTTTTGCCGAGATCGCTTTCAATAAAGCTCGCGGTCAGGCGGAAGTAGATCTTTCCGGTGCCGAGATCGAAATCGAAGTTGCCGTCGATGAAGCGGTTGTTGAGGAATGTTGTGGCGAGGGCGATATCTACGCGCTTGTCCTCTGGCACGGTGAAGGGGATAGGGGAGACGAGTTTTACTATCTCGCGCTCATCGCGTACAAAGAAGAAAAACTCCATAGGGATATCCTCGCCCTGTACGCGGCATACGATGACGTGGTCGTCGTCGCGGCGATCATAGCGGTAGCCTATGTCGTCAAACATTTTGCAGATCGTCTCAAAGACCTGCTGGCCCTTTTCGGTTCTTTTCTCTTGCATGGTGGTTCCTCCTTAAAGTTGAGATATTGCCCCGCGTTTGCGGGATCTGTAGAAATTGCTGATGCAAAATTCTAAGCGGTAAATTTAGGCTTTTTCCTGCGCCTTTGATAGATATAACACCTTCGCGCAAAGATTTTCGCAGGGATATATGAATTTTTAAATATTATACTACATAATGGGAGAAAAATCAAGAGCGGAAGCCCAATGGATGTGGCCGAAACGGCCACATCATAGGTATTAGATATTAGATGATAGATGTTAGAGTTTAAAGGTGTCGCCTTCGGCGACGTTTTTAAATACTGCAAATAATGCGGGCGGAATGGACACTCCCGCTCCTTGATCCGCCGGCGCGTTGTAAAGTCATAAAAGTTTCAGTGTAAGCTTTTGACTTGACAATCTCAATAAATATGATAAAATAAACTTGCCAAGGAGGTTTTCATCATGCATACATTCACGAAGGTTTTTCTTGCGGTCGTCGCCGTGCTGCTCATAATTTTCGGCGCGTGGTACGGGATCAACTCCTACCTCTTTAATCACCCCGATATCGGTATATCCTTCTATGTCTCGGATACCGAGGCAGAAAACGGCGTGAATGTTTTCACCCTGCCGGTATTAAGCTTTGAGCCGAGCACCGCCTGGGGCGTAAGCGAGGAATGGGATAACCGCTATTTTGAGATACAGGACGTGATCGGCGAGATGATATCGGTAGTAAAGGATCACCCCGACGAGGGCGATTGGTTCTACGACAGCTCGGTAGAGATAAAGGACGGCAAGACTGTGTTCACCGTGTTCGGCTGGTACACCGACGGCGGCGAGAGGGTAGACGTAAAAGAGGAATACACCCTTGATTACGTCGTCACCAACGACATAGACGAGCACTGATCGTATTATAAAATTTCACCCCGGCAGAGTGTTCCCGCCGGGGTTTTTTAAATCATGCTGCCGCGGTCAGCGGACATAATATAAAGAAAAAGCGCAATGAAAAAACCGCAGGTAAAACCTACGGCTTTTTTGGAGGTGCCACCCAGATTTGAACTGGGGATCAAGGAGTTGCAGTCCTACGCCTTACCACTTGGCTATGGCACCGATGGAGCGGATTACGAGGCTCGAACTCGCTACCTCCACCTTGGCAAGGTGGCGCTCTACCGGATGAGCTAAATCCG
>CANRHA010000090.1 GCA_947630315.1 uncultured Clostridia bacterium | reverse complement strand
TGTATTTTTATATCCCAGGGCAGGCTGCGGTCGACGGCGGTGTTTCCCCCGAAGAAGTGATCGGTTATAAAACAGCCGGCGTAGCCGAGTTCAGAGAGCCGCTCGACCATCTTTGCGCCGCGCGTTGAGGAGCAGCCCGACCCCTGCGACGTGTGCATGTGCGTCTCGTATTTATATAGCATGATATCATCTCACAAAAGATATTTATAAGCGAAATTATTGTACCATTTTTTTGGGGATTAGTCAATAGCGGAACGAAGATGGAGCGGAAGAATCCACATCGGCAACGCCCATTCCCCCGCATTATTCGCTTAATTTAAATCCGTCACCGAAGGTGACGCCTTTAAGCTCTAACGTCTAACATCTAATACCTATCTTCTTGATGTGGCCACTTCGGCCACATCAACACCTATCATCTATCTCTTGACATTTCCCGCCGATTGCGGTATACTATCCCCATAAAACGTTGAGGAGAGAGTCGGCCGCAGAGGCTTTCAGAGAGCGCCGCGTTTGGTGGAAGCGGGCAGCGCAAAGCGGCATTCCGGCACCGCTCTCCGAGTGCGCCCAATCAGCGCCGGCCCTGCCGTTATACATGGGATATGAGTTATAAATCCGGGTGGAACCGCGATCGTATCGCCCCGTGAGCCAAAAGCTTGCGGGGCGGTTTTGTTTTCCCCTGTCATCGAAGAGGAGGCGTGCGATGAACGATTTATTCTGCGGTTTATTCAGCTGTCAGCCTGAAAAAGTGATTTGCGGGGATTACTACTATAACGCCGACAGCGACGGCGATCAGTTTATTGAAGATGACCGCGATTTTTGGCTCAGCGGCCGCTTCCGTGACAACTGGCGGTATAAGCAGCATGAAAGCCCCCTCCACGCGGAGATATTCAACGAGATCCGCAGACTGTTTTCAGATGTTTCGGCGCCGTTTTTGGAGATCGCCTGCGGCCCGGGAATGGGCCTTGCTCCGATAATTTTAGGCAGCAACCCAAAACTCGGCTGTTTGGCGACCGACGCCTGCTCAATACTTATTGAGTCTTGGCGCGAGTATATAAACATGAATCTGCGCGACTTAAGTATCAGTCTTGCTCAATTCAGCGTCATGGATATTCCGCTTGCCAACGGCGCTTTTGAAAATGTTACAAGCTACATCGGAGTTTCTTCGACGAGGGCGGGCAAAGAGGGTCAGCTGAAAGCGCTGAAAGAGATCCGCCGAATTTTAAAAGACGGCGGCCGGTTTGTCGCCATCGAAAGCGACGGCTGGGCAGATATTGAAGCGGTCAAAAAGGTATATGCATCGTGGGACCCGCCGTTGTGGAAGCCATATGACGACGAACCGAGCGAAACATGGAAAGAAAAATTCATAAAGTGCGGATTTGAAATCGAGTCCTGCGATAAGTCGTACTATCATAAATGGGATAAAACCGACAACGAGTTCGGCAAACAGGCCGAGCGCGTGGGTATCGATATAGGAGACATCACCACACTGTATGTTCTGAGAAAAATATAATACTATATAATTAGGAGGAAATTTTATGAAAGTAATCTATTCAAACGGCACCGTGGGCGAATGCGCGCCCGAGGAGGAGCTTCACATTCTTCGCCACTCTGCCGCGCACATCATGGCTCAGGCTATATCAAGGCTTTGGCCTGAGGCAAAATTTGCCTACGGGCCTGCAAACGAGACCGGCTTTTACTATGACGTCGACCTCGGCGACCGCACTGTAGGAGAAGACGACCTCGCGACAATCGAGGCCGAAATGAAAAAAATCGTCAAGGAAAACCTGCCCATACGCCCGTTTATTCTCCCGCGCGAGGAAGCGGTCAAGTTCATGCAGGAGAGGGGCGAAAAGTATAAGGCCGAACATATCGCCGATCTGCCCGAGGACGCGGTCATAAGCTTCTATAAGCAGGGAGATTATGTGGATATGTGCGTAGGGCCGCACATCACCTATACAAAGGGCCTTAAGGCGTTTAAACTCACCGCCGTTTCGGGCGCATACTGGAAAAACAACAAGGACAACAAGATGCTCACAAGAATAAAGGGCACCGCGTTCAGAACTCAGCAGGAGCTTGACGACTACCTTAAACTTTTGGAGGAGGCCGAAAAGCGCGATCACCGCAGAATAGGAAAGGAAATGGGCCTGTTTATGCTCGCCGATGAGGCGCCGGGCTTCCCGTTCTTCCTCCCTAAGGGTATGCAGATCAAGAACGCCCTTATCGACTACTGGCGCGAAATTCACACCCGCGAAAACTATGTTGAGATACAGACGCCTATGATAATGAACCGCCGCCTCTGGGAGACCTCCGGCCACTGGGATCACTATAAGGACAACATGTACTCCACCGTCATAGACGACGAGATATACTGCGTAAAGCCGATGAACTGCCCCGGCGGCGTTATGGTATATAAATCTCAGCCCCATTCGTACCGCGATCTCCCGATAAGAATGGGCGAGCTTGGGCTTGTACACCGCCACGAGCTTAAAGGCACCCTGCACGGACTTTTCCGCGTGAGATGCTTCACTCAGGACGACGCGCACATCTTCATGACCCGCGATCAGATTACCGACGAAATAATAGGCGTGGTAAACCTCATAGACGAGGTCTATAAGAAATTCGGCTTTAAGTATGCGGTTGAGCTTTCTACCCGCCCCGAAAACTCCATGGGTTCCGACGAGGACTGGGAAGCCGCGACCAACGGCCTTATCCATGCCCTCGAAAAACTCGGCCTGCCCTACACAGTGAACGAGGGAGACGGCGCTTTCTACGGTCCGAAGATCGACTTCCACATTGAGGACTCCCTCGGCAGAACATGGCAGTGCGGAACGATCCAGCTCGACTTCCAGATGCCCCTCAACTTCAACCTTGAATATGTAGATCAGAACGGCGAAAAACAGCGCCCGATAATGATCCACCGCGTTGTTTTCGGCTCGATAGAGCGCTTTATAGGCAACCTCATCGAACACTTTGCCGGCAAGTTCCCGACATGGCTCGCCCCCGTTCAGGCCCGCGTGCTTTTGGTATCGGAAAAATGCGCAGACTACGGCAACAAGGTCTACGAGGCCCTCAGAAGCGCCAAAGTCAGGGTAGAGCTTGACGATCGCAACGAAAAGATAGGCTATATGATAAGAGAGGCCCAGGTCGTCGGCAGAATACCGTATATGGTCATCGTCGGCCAGAAGGAGGCCGAAGACGGCACGGTATCTATCCGCCGCCTCGACACGACTGAAAACGTGACCATGAAGCTCGACGAGTTTGTTGAGAAGATCACAAAGGAGATAAGGGAGAGGGTGTGACCCGCCCGTACAAAACAGCCTCGCCGGGGAAACTCGGCGGGGCTTTTGATAGTGGGGAGGGGAGCTTTTGTTCTCTGATGTCTGACTTTTGTTTTCTGATGCCGGGCCTCTGATTTCTGCCAAGGCCCCGGGCGAAGCCCCGGCGGCCCCCGGAGGGGCCGCCGCAGCGCGCCTGCGGCGCGCCGGCCCCGCGCGAAGCGTGGGGCGGGCTTCGCCCGGGGCTTTCGGCAGAGAACAGAATGCAGAGATCAGATGTCAGACCCGGGAGGACAAGGGTTGCGGACAGCAGGGGGTTGCGGCAGAGGCTGAAGGTGGCGGCATAAGTGGCAGAGGGTTTCGGCGTGTCCGCACGCCTTTTGCTTTTATGTAAGCTTTGATAGGGTGCTCTATCTTCTATTCATCTAATATCTATCATCTAAAAGGGTATTCGCTCGCGGCCGCCATGCCCTGCAACGCCGCCAAAAGAATTATTGATAACCGCTCATACTTGCCCCTGAAATCCTCCGCTCATGCTATCGCTATACACCCCTCTCCCTCCGAACTACGCTATAGCTCACGGTTTCGCAGCGCCCCCTCCCCTCGAGGGGAGGGGGTCAGGGGGTGGGGTGTCTTAAAATAGCATGAGAAAATTTCCGCAAGGAAATTTGCTAATACCTTTTACCCCCCCGAGTAGCGGCACGCTGTTTTACATTTCTATGAATGAGGTACAATGTGCCGGTTCATTTAAAATAGCATGAGCGTATAGTAGTTAGAGAGTAGTTGTTAGTAGTTAGTTGATGTGGGTGCTGACGGTGAGCGATAATACGAGGGTAAGCGAATACCTTTTTACAAGGAAGGCGCGGGCGGCAATTTAATTACTGATATATCTGCGGTGGCCGCCCGCGCCGGTTCACCCCTCCCCCTCCCGGGCTGTGCAGAAAGTCAGGGCATAGCAGAACCCCCTCCCCTCGAGGGGAGGGGGCAGGGGGTGGGGTGATTCAAATAGCATGAGAAAATTTCCGCAAGGAAATTTGCGAATACCTTTTCCCCCGGTAGCGGCAGCTGTATTACGCGCCCGGAAAGAAGCGCTTCTGACATCTGACTTCTGCCCTCTGTCTTCTGCCCTCTGCCCCTGCCCGCCCCAACTTAATAATTTCTTAATCCCGCGGATATTGACACGCCGGGCGCGGCATGGTAAAATAAATTAAACAATACTTTCGGAGGCGCACATGTCAAGATCACTTAAAATAATAGCCGCCTCGCTCGCGGGGCTGGCCGCGGCGGGGTTTTGCGCCCTTTTCGGGATAAATTCCTACGTCAAAAATTCGGTTTCGGATATGATAAGATCCCCCGAGGAGGTCAAAGACTTCGGCGCCGACTGCGTTATAGTTTTGGGCTGCAAGGTAAAAGAGGACGGCAGACCGTCGGACATGCTCCGCGACCGCGTAGAGCGCGGAATAGAGCTTTATAACTTGGGCGCGGCGCCTAAGATCCTCATGAGCGGAGACCACGGCCGGAAAACCTACAATGAAGTCGGAACGATGAAGCAGTACGCAATAGACGCCGGCGTTCCGTCGGCCGATATTTTTATGGATCACGCGGGATTTTCAACGTATGATACCGTTTACCGCGCTAAGGCGGTCTTCGGGGCAAAACGCGTTGTGATCGTTACGCAAAAGTATCATTTATACCGCGCGCTTTATATCGCCAAAAGCCTCGGGCTTGACGCGGTAGGAGTCGATTCGGACCTCGAAAGCTACAGGGGCCAGCTAAAGCGTGATATACGCGAGATTCTCGCAAGATGCAAGGACTTTGCAACGTCGGTATTAAAACCTCAGCCGAAATACCTCGGGGAGGTAATACCCCTTAGCGGCAGCGGAGATATGACTAACGATTAAATTTTTAAGGAGGATAACTATGTGCACGGCAGCATCATTTAAGACAAAGGATCACTACTTCGGCAGAAACCTTGACCTTGAGTTTTCGTACAACGAAACGGTAACGGTCACTCCAAGGAATTACCCGTTCGATTTCAGAAAAATGGGGCCGCTTCATTCTCACTACGCGATGATAGGCATGGCCTACGTTCAGGACAACTACCCCCTCTATTATGACTGCACGAACGAGATGGGTCTATCGATGGCGGGATTGAATTTCCCCGGCTTTGCCGATTATAAAGATGAAGTAAGCAACAAGGACAACATCGCTCCCTTTGAGTTTATTCCGTGGGTACTTGCCCAGTGCAAGTCGATCGCCGAGGCAAGGGCGCTTCTGATGAACATAAATATCGCGAAAATAAACTTCAGCGAACAGCTTCCCGCCTCGCCGCTCCATTGGATAATAGCCGACAGAGATGAGGCGATAGTTGTTGAATCGTTAAAAGAGGGGCTTAAGGTTTACGACGATCCCGCAAAAATTTTGACCAACAACCCGCCCTTTGACTACCATATGTTAAACCTTGCAAACTATCTGAACTGCACCCGCGAGGAGGCCGTAAACAGATTCGCCGACGGCTTTGAGCTTACGCCTTTCAGCCGCGGGATGGGCAGCATAGGCATTCCCGGCGATCTTTCAAGCGCGTCAAGGTTTGTAAAGGCGGCGTTCACCCTCTTAAATTCCGACTGCAAGGACGACGAGCAGGAGAGCGTCAGCCAGTTCTTCCACATACTCGGCTCGGTCGCCCAGCAAAAGGGCTGCTGCCGCGTAGGCCACGCCTTTGAGTACACGATCTACTCCTCCTGCTGCAACACCGACAAGGGCATTTACTACTACACCACCTACAACAACAGCCGCATCTCGGCGGTAGACCTGAGAAAAACCGACCTCGGTTCTGCCGAGCTTTCGATCTTCCCGCTCGTGACCGACATGCAGGTCAATTTCCAGAACTGAACCGCAAAAGAGCTTCCCCCGATGGCAAATACATCGGGGGAATTTTATATATAAAAACCGCTTCTTAGGCGTTTAGATGTTAGGTGTTAGAGGGTAGGTATTAGAGCGCCCGGCTCGGGGGCGAGTGGTACAGAGCGGGGGCGCGGGGGGATGTATTCGCTAATTAGAAGACAGAAGTCAGAGGTCAGAAGACAGAAAGGCTTCTTTCAAGGCGAGAGGAACAGGGTGCGGCGCCGCTGCCGAGGGGGAAAAGGTATTCGCTTCGCTCATGCTCCGAGTAGAAGACAGAGGTCAGAGGTCAGAAGGCAGAAACGCTCCGCCCGGGGTAAGAGTGACAGAATGCGACGCCGCTGCCGAGGATGGGAAAGGTATTCGCGGCAGAGCCGCTCATGCTATTTTAAATGAACCAGTTTATTGTGCCCCTCAAATAATAAAGCAGATCAAAGCGAATCCGCCCACTATAACAAGGTATTCGCAAATTTCCTTCGGAAATTTTCTCATGCTATTTGAATCACCCCACCCCCTGACCCCCTCCCCTCAAGGGGAGGGGGCGCTACTTTACCCTGACCTTCTGCGCAACCCGGACGGGGGAGGAACGCGAGTAGAAGTCAGATGGCAGAAATCAGATATCAGAAAAGCTTTTACCGGGTTTGCAAAAAGATGAGGGCGAGCGGATAGGCCGAACCCCTCTGCCACCTATGCCGCCACTCTCAGCCTCTGCCACAACCCCCCTGCTCTCCGCAACTCTTGTTCTCCCGGGTCTGACTTCTGACCTCTGACTTCTGTTCTCTGCCGAAGGCTCGGGCGAAGCCCGCCCCGCGCGCAGCGCGGGGCCAGCGCGCCGCAGGCGGCGCGCTGCGGCGGCCTCCGGCCGCCGGG
>CANRHA010000089.1 GCA_947630315.1 uncultured Clostridia bacterium | reverse complement strand
AAAAAGACAGGGTCCAGCGCGGTCACGCCTTTGCCATAGTTGACGAGGTAGACTCTATTTTAATAGATGAGGCCCGCACCCCGCTCATCATATCCGGCAAGGGCGACAAATCCTCAGACCTCTACCAGAAGGCCGACCGCTTTGCAAAGACCCTGCGCAAGGTAGTTACCGTTGAGACCGAAAACAAGGTCGATACCGACGCGGTTTACGACGGCGATTATATAGTGGATGAAAAGGCTCGCACCGCTACTCTGACAAAATCGGGCGTTGAAAAGGCCGAGGCCCATTTCGGGGTTGAAAACCTCTCCGATTCCGAAAACGTCACGCTTTTGCACCACATAAATCAGGCGATAAAGGCGAACGGCGTAATGAAAAGAGATATCGATTACGTTGTAAAAGACGGCGAGGTAATTATTGTAGATGAATTTACCGGACGCCTTATGTACGGCCGCCGCTTCAACGACGGTCTCCATCAGGCAATTGAGGCAAAGGAAAACGTCACCGTCGCAAACGAATCAAAGACGATAGCTACTATAACATTCCAGAACTACTTCCGCCTTTATAAAAAGCTCTCGGGAATGACCGGCACCGCCGCGACCGAGGAAAACGAGTTCCGCGAAATATATAAGCTCGACGTCGTCGTGGTTCCCACCAACATGCCGATGATAAGGATAGATCACCCCGACGTAGTATATAAGACCGAGGCCGCAAAGTTCAACGCGGTCATAGATCAGATCACCGAGTGCCACGCAAAGGGCCAGCCGGTGTTGGTCGGCACTGTTTCGATAGAAAAATCCGAGACGCTTTCAAAGCTTCTCACAAAAAGACATATAAAACACGAGGTATTAAACGCAAAGTACCACGAGCGCGAGGCGCAGATCGTAGCCCAGGCGGGCCAGCTCGGCGCGGTGACGATAGCTACCAACATGGCCGGACGAGGCACTGATATAATGCTCGGAGGAAACGCCGAATTTCTTGCAAAGGCCGAACTCACAAAGCTCGGCTACGACGAGGAGCAGATATACCTTATAACCGGATTTTCAGAAACCGACGACCCGGCGATAACGGAGGGCAGGGAAAAATACCGCGAGCTTTTAAACGGCTTCTCGGCGGATATAAAGGAAAAGGCTGTAAAAGTGAAAGAGGCCGGCGGGCTCTTCATAATAGGCACCGAGCGGCACGAATCCCGAAGAATAGACAACCAGTTAAGAGGCCGTTCCGGCCGTCAGGGCGACGAGGGCGAATCGAGGTTCTACCTCTCTCTTGAAGACGACCTTATGCGCCTGTTCGGCGGCGAAAGGATAACCTCGATGATGAACAGCCTGAACGTTCCCGAGGATATGCCTATAGAATCGAAGCTTCTTACAAATGTCATCGAATCCTCGCAGCGCAAGGTAGAGGGCCGCAACTTCAACATAAGAAAGAACGTCCTGAACTACGACGACGTTATGAACGCGCAGCGCGAGATCATCTACAGCCAGCGCTCGATGGTCTTGGAGGGCGAGGACATTCACGACAGAATTTTGAAGATGATACGCGACTTCTGCGCCGACAGCGTAGAGGAGTACCTCGCCGGCGACGAGCCGGAAAACTGGAACATGGCCGGCCTGCGCGAACACCTCTCGGGGCTGTTTGAGGTCGAGGGCAACCTTGAATACACCCCTCAGCAGCTTGACAGCATGACCAAAAAGGAACTTACAGAGGTAATAACCGAATCGGCGCTCAGAAAATATGACGACAAGGAAAGGGAGATAACCCCCGAGATCTTACGAGAGGTCGAGAGGGTGGTGCTTTTGCAGGTAGTAGATACAAAGTGGGAGCAGCACATAGACGACATGGACGAATTAAAGCGCGGCATGGGCCTGCGTTCCTACGGCAGCCACGACCCCGTCGTCGCCTACAGAATGGAGGGCTTTGAGATGTTCGACGCTATGGTCGCTTCCATCTGCGAGGACACCCTCAGAATGCTCTACAACATGCACCTGAGAAAAGAGGCCCCTATTCAGAGAAAGCAGGTCTTAAAGGCTTCGGACACCGGCTCGGACGGCACCGTTTCGGCCACGAGAACCGTATCAAAGAAAAAACCGGGCAGAAATGACCCCTGCCCCTGCGGCAGCGGAAAGAAGTACAAAAAATGCTGCGGAATGAACGAGTAATATTTTTTGAGATACTCGGCGCTAACCCTTGAATACCCGAACTCTATTATAAAGGAGCGAAAGAAAATGAAATTCAGCACGGCTTTTCACGCGGCGGATATCCTTATACCGAAATGCGCGGATATGAAAAGGTGGTCGGCAGTAGCCTGCGACCAGTACACCTCCGAGCCGGAATACTGGCAGGAGGCCGAGAGATATGTCGGCGGCGCGCCGTCGTCGTTAAAGCTTATCCTGCCCGAGATATACCTCGGCAGGCCCGACACCGCCGAGCGCATATCAAAGATAAATTCAACCATTCGCGAATACCTTGCGGCGGGCATATTTGAGGAATACAAAAACTCGATGGTCTACGTTGAAAGAACTCAGTCTGACGGTAGGGTGAGGCGCGGTATAGTCGGCGCCATCGACCTTGAAGAATACGATTACCGCCCCGGGAGCCGCTCGCAGGTCAGGGCCACCGAGGCAACGGTAATTGAGAGGATACCCCCGAGGCTCGAAATAAGAAAAAACGCGGCGATCGAGCTTCCGCACATAATGATACTCATAGACGACCCCGAAAAAACGGTAATAGAGCCTATGGGCAAAAAGCCCTTAAAGCCGCTGTATGATTTTGACCTTATGGGCGGCGGAGGACATATAAAAGGCGGGCTTATGGGCGAAGCAGAGATAAAAGAAGCAGACGCGGCGCTCGGCGCTCTGAAAAACTCCTGCGAGATGCTTTTTGCGATGGGCGACGGCAACCACAGCCTTGCGACCGCAAAGGAGCACTACGAAGCCCTAAAAAGGCAGAACCCCGGCAAGGATATGTCGAACCACCCGGCAAGGTATGCTTTATGCGAGATAGTAAACCTTCACAGCGAGGCGCTGAGCTTTGAGGCTATTCACCGCATTGTAAAGGTCGACGACCCGTATAAGCTTATTATGGAGATGTCCTTGGAACTCGGGCTCAGCGGTATACCCTCCGAGCAGGAGGTAAAGATTCACCGAAACTATACGGTGAGGGATCTTTACATAAGGGAGCCGAAATCAAAGCTGGCCGTAGGAAGCGTTCAGGCATTCTTGGACGGCTATCTAAAGGAAAACGGCGGCAGCATCGATTATATCCACGGCGCGGACACCTTAAAGCGTCTCGCCACCGAGGACGGAGCTATAGGCTTTGAATTTGACCCGATGTCTAAAGCCGATCTGTTCCCGGCGGTAATAGGCGACGGCGCCCTGCCCCGCAAGACCTTCTCGATGGGCTGCGCCGCCGACAAGAGATATTATCTTGAAGCAAGAAAGATAATCCTGTAAAAAGAGAGCGTAAAAATGAAAACTATTTTTGCTATATTTTCCTCCACCGACCTGCGTTCGGGCAAAATGATACGCTACATAACCAAAAACGAATACAACCACTGTTCTATCTGCCTGAGCGAGGACCTTTCGGAGTTCTATTCCTTTTCGCGGATATACCGCTCGAACCCGCTTATTGCCGGGTTTACGGTCGAATCCCCGAACCGCTATACCCTTTCGGCGCAGACTAAACTGAAGATAGTAGCGGTGCCGGTCTGCCTTGAAAGCTTTCTGAGGGCGAGGGAAATGATACGCGAGATGTGCTGCCACAAAGAAAAGTATGTGTACAATTTCTTCTCGGCGGCGGCGTACCCGTTCGGCCGAAGATTTACGCGCGAAAACGCGTTTACCTGCGCCGAATTTACGAACAAGGTTTTAAAGACCGCCGGGGTGAGTATGCCCGAGCGGGCGAACATAGAGCAGATGGAGCACGCGCTGAGCGAGTACCCGACATGGGAGGGCCGCGCAGTCGACGGATTCTTCCAGGCGATATGGGGCGAGGACCGCTACCTTGAACACATCGGCAAGGCGCGTCAGTGCTTCCAGATAGCCTCGCGCTTCAAAAAGTTAGTTGTCGGGCGGTAAGCTTTCAGAAGTCAGAGATCAGAAGTCAGAAATCAGAGGCGGAAAGCCATACCTCCTGCTCACACAAAAGCCCTCATAAGCAGTTCTAATACCTATATTCTAATATCTAATATCTATATGTACAACAATGTCCTTTTCGATCTCGACGGGACCCTGACCGAATCCGCGCCGGGGATAATAAATTCCGTCCGCTATACCCTGCGCCGCTACGGCTTAAACGACCCCGGAGACGGCGTTCTTAAAAAATTCATCGGCCCGCCGCTTATCGATTCCTTTGTGAATTTCTGCGGATTTTCCCCTGAAAAGGCCGCCGAGGCGGTAGACGTCTACCGCGAATATTTTGCCGACAGAGGGCTTTTTGAAAACGCCGTCTACCCCGGCATACCCCTCTGCCTCAAAACCCTGAAACAAAGCGGAAAGCGCCTTGCCGTTGCGACCTCAAAGCCGCAGGTGTTCTGCGAAAGAATACTCAGGCATTTTGATCTGTACGGTTATTTCGACGCCGTTGCGGGAATACCCCTTGACGGCGAAGATATGACCAAGGCGGAGGTGGTAAAAACCGCGCTTGAACTTCTTGACGCCGACAAGTCTCTGTCGGTGATGGTCGGCGACAGGGGCTACGACGTTTCGGGGGCGGAGGAAAACCGCAAACCCTGCGTCGGGGTTTTATACGGCTACGGAAGCCCCGGCGAACTGTCCGGGGCGGTAAAGCTCTGCCGGACGGTAGAGGAACTGACCGAATTTTTGATGAAATAAATCCTGCGCCTCCGCGATAAAACGGGGGCGCAGCGCATTATATAGGTGAAAGGAGATGATATCGGTGCCGGGCGAAAATCTTGACAGCATTATTTTACGGATCGGGGCAGGCGATATGAGCGCTCTCGCCGGGCTTTACCGCGAAATAGCCGCGCCGGTATATTCATATTCCCTTTCGGTTTTAAAAAACAGCGCCGACGCCGAAGACGTGCTTTCCGAGGTGATTTTGGGCGTTCAGAGGGGCGCAGCGGGCTATAAAAGCCTCGGCAAACCTATGGCGTGGATTATGACGGCGGTAAAAAACGCCTGCCTGATGAAGCTCAGGGATCAAAAGCGCCTCGACCCCGCCCCGCCCGAAGATTTAGGCTTTATCTCCTCGCCGGGTATGCCGGTAGAGGACCGCGCCGCCCTTAAAATATGTTTTGAGGAGCTGAGCGGTCAGGAGCGTGAGGTAATAGTTCTTCATGCCGTCGCCGGCCTTAAACACCGCGAAATATCCAAACTCCTCGGGCTTAAGCTCTCGGCGGTGCTGTCAAGATACAACCGCGCGATAAAAAAACTGAAAAACAAACTCGAATGCGGTGAAACGGAGGATTCGATATGAAAAACAAAGAGGCCGCGCAGATATTAAGGCGCGCGTTTGAAAATACCGTTCCGGATTCCGGCCGCGTTCTGCAAAACGCTTTGAACAGGAAAGGAACGGCGATAGAAATGACCGAAAACAAAAGAAAAATACCCCTGCTGAAAATTTTGGCGGCGGCCGCCGCCGCGGCGGTAATTGCGGCCACAAGCATAACCGCGGCCGCCTTCTGCGGAAACGAAAGCGCGGAGATACTCCTGGGCTTTACCGGCAGAGAACAGGCCTTCGGCAACGCGGCGACGCATGTTGTTAAAACGGCCGAAACCGAGGAGGAAGCCGATCGGCTCGCGGGCTTTATCCTCTCCGGTCTCGCTTATGACATCGAATCGGAGGACCAGAGCGTCACCTGCGGGCTTTCCGGCCTCCGAGCGGTGTACAACGTCAAATTCAAGGTCGGCGGCTATTCATACGAAGTAAAGGTCGACGCAAAAACCGGCGTCGTGCTCGACTGCCAAAGATCGCTCGACGAAAATTGGGAGGCCCACCTTGCCGATGAAATCGAAAACCGCCCCGAACCCGAGGAAACCGTTCTTGCCGGCGGATATGTGATAAGCGGCTACAATGAAGCCTCGACAATGGGCGACGTCGACTATGCCGACGCGGTAATTATTGCAAAAGACGCGTTCGGCCTTACGCCATGCAGCGCCGAGGGAGAGATAATACGCGGATGGACGGATTACTCTACCGATCCCGCAAACAACGCGATTCAGATATCCCACGGCGGGTACATCTACGAATGTCTTGTAAACTCGGGCGACGGAAGCTTCACCGAGCTGTATGTGGGAGATGATCCCGAATACAACGGCGAACGCCACACCCATACCCCCGACACGGGATATATAACCGGCGCCGAGGCGATAGCTATCGCCGACGAGCACTGTGCGCATCATCAATTCTCACTGATGTTCTTAGAATATACCGAGCAGTACGCGGTGTTCGGCAAGGACGGCGGCGACACGGTAACGGTGTTTATCGACGCAAAGACGGGCGAGGTAGCGCAGGTGAACCGCAGCGACGGCTCGGGCGTTGAGCACGGGATAAAGTATCCGCGCACCGAGGCCCCCGAGGGAATGATCAGCGAGGCCGACGCGGTCATGACGGCGCTGGAGAGTATCGGCGCCGATCTGAACAGCTTAGAGGAGCTGGATTTTGAATTGCAAGACGGGGAGTATGTGGTGACGGTAAAGCCCATAGGCGGCGAGAAGACGACCGTCAGGGTGAAGGCGGATAGAGGGTAGAAGATAGATGAACAGATAATAGAACGCCCTATCAAAGCTTGCAGAAAACAAAAGGGCGTGCGGGCGCGCCGAAGCTTTCTGCCACCGTTGTCGCAACCTTCTGCCTCTGCCGCAAGCTTCTGTTATCCGCCGACCTTGTCATACCGGGTCTGACATCTGACTTCTGACCTCTGTTCTCTGTCGAGGGCCCGGGCGAAGCCCCGGCGGCCGGAGGCCGCCGTAGCGGCAGCGAAGCTGCCGCTGGCCCCGCGCTCCGCGCGGGGCGGGCTTCGCCCGGGGCCTTGGCTCAGCAGAAAGGTCACCTGAGAGCGTCTCCCCTCCCCTCGAGGGGAGGGGAGGGGGGTGGGGTGGCTTAAGATAGCATG
>CANRHA010000088.1 GCA_947630315.1 uncultured Clostridia bacterium | reverse complement strand
GGTGGGGTGATTCAAATAGCATGAGAAAATTTCCGCAAGGAAATTTGCGAATACCTTTTTATAGTGGGTCAGCGGCACTTTGTTTTGTCTTTCCATGAATGCCGCACAATCAACTGGTTCATTTAAGATAGTATGAGCGAAGCGAATACCTTTTTATAGTCTGCGGACGCTCTTTGATTTGCTTTATTATCCAAGGCGTACAATGTGCCGGTTCATTTAAGATAGTATGAGCGGCACCGCCGCGAATACCTTTTCATCAAGGACCGGCGCACCCAAAAATCATATTTTATGCAGTAAGGTATAACAACTTTCAAATATCATTCTCTTGCGAATACTTTTTTATAGTCTGCGGACGTTCTTTGATTTGCTTTATTATCCAAGGCGCACAATCTACCGGTTCATTTAAGATAGTATGAGCGTAGCGAATACCTTTTTATAACCGGGTAGCGGCGCCTCACTCTGTCACACCCGCCTATCAGTGAGACTTTCTGTCTTCTGCCCTCTGCCCTCTGTCTTCTGTCCGCATGAGCAGCTTCGCCGCTAATACCTTTTACAAGGTAGGCGCGGGCGGCATCGGTCTGTTTCGCGCGCCCCCAAAACAGCCATTCTGATTTCCGACTTCTGCCCTCTGTCTTCTGTTCGCGCCCGCGCCGGGATCACCTCTCCCCCCGTCCGACCTGCGCAGATAGTCAGGGCATAGCAGAACCCCCTCCCCTCGAGGGGAGGGGGCAGGGGGGTAGGGTGATTCAAATAGCATGAGAAAATTTCCGCAAGGAAATTTGCGAATACCTTTTTATAGTTTGTGGACTAACTTTGTTTTGCTTTATTATCCAAGGCGTACAATGGTGCCGGTTCATTTAAAATAGTATGAGCGGCTCCGCCGCGAATCCCTTTTCCCAACGTGGTCGCAGGCTGTCTTACCATTCCATATGAAGCGCACAATCGACCGGTTCATTTAAGATAGTATGAGCGTAGCGAATACCTTTTTGTGGTCTGCGGACGCTCTTTGATTTGCTTTATTATCCAAGGCATACAATGGTGCCGGATCATTTAAAATAGTATGAGCGCCGCGAATACCTTTTTATCAGTTGGGAGGCACGAGGGTGGGTTTTTATATAAGCAACTTCAAATATCATTCTCTTACAAATACCTTTTTATAGTCTGCGGACGCTCTTTGATTTGCTTTATTATCCAAGGCATACAATGGTGCCGGATCATTTAAAATAGCATGAGCGAAGCGAATCCCTTTTCATCAAAGGCAACATGCCGCCGCCATAAGCATAGCTACCCCACTTCAAAGCAGCCCAATCCTCTCTCCGCAACCCCTTCTCCGCGCACCATTTCCCTTCATACACCCCCACCAAAAAAGCCCGGTTTCCCGGGCCTTTTTCCTATTCGTTTATCCTTATGTTTTCCGCGACCCGTTCTATCTTCGCTGGGGCCTCCTTGCTGCCGTAGGCCATTCCTTCGCCGGTTCTGAAATCAAAGTTCAGCTCCGAATCCTCGATCCTAACCTCGCCGCTTCCGGTCATGTCTCCTATTCCCGAGACCGAACCGCCCTCGCAGTAGAGCTTTATGCCCGATTTTCTGATGTTGCAGTTCATATCGCCCGATCTCGTACCTATGCAGTTCACCGTTCTCGCCTTGAGGGTCATGTCGACCGAGCCGTGCGCGATCATTATCATGCCCTTGCCGTTTTCGGCGTTGCCGATCCCGGCGGCTCTTATTCCGCTGAGGTTTTCGGTCAGGCTGAAGTTTTTGAGGTTGATGTTCACATCGGGGCCGAACGAGCCTACGCCCACCATATTCGGCGCGGTGGATTCTATAGAGCAGCTGCAATCTTCAAAGTCGATTATGCTGTTGCCCTCGTAAATGCCTATGCCGATGCAGGAGCGGCCCGAGCTGTGAATGTTCACGTCGCCGCTGAGTATCCTTATCGGGTTGTCATATTCGTTGTGGCCGCCGCCGATGGCGGTAACGGTATCGCCGTTTGCCTTGATGTTGAGCTTGCCGTCAAGCGCAAGAACTATCTGTCCGGGCGAGCCTTCCATTCCGCAGCCTATCGCGTAGCAGTCCTCGGCTTCCGAGGTCAGGTTGAGTATGCCGTCGCCGTTCATCAGGAACTTCGTGCTGCACGGAACGTTTATTCCCCTGCCGTCAAGCTCGTTTTCGCCGGTCACGGTAAGCTCTACCTCCGAGTTTTCGCCTATCGTAAACAGAGGCGAATCGCGTTCGGTCTTTATTCTTACATTTTTAAAGTTGATGTGCGTCTTGATGTCGTTTTTGACCATGAACACAAGGTCGAGGAAGATATCCGACCTGCCGCGCAGAGTGACCTCTTCGCACTCGATGAATACCGAGTTGTAGCCGTTGCTCTTTATCATCGCGAGGTCTACCGTCTCGCCGTTTTCGGGGTAGTAGGGGCGCGAGATGCTTCCCGAATTTATGAGGTTTATCTTTTCGATATCCTGGCATATGCTGTCCGACACCTCAAAGAGCATGATCGGTTTAGGCTTTGAAACATAGAATCCCTGAATGTAGTCGGCGCCCAGCTGTATCATCGTCTGGAGCTCCTCATATGTTTCAACGCCCTCTGCCAAAGCGCTGAAGCCGCTTTCATGCACAAACTCGATTATGCTTGAAACGAGCTTTCTTATAGCCGGTTTGCCGTCTATGCCCGAGATTATCGAGCGGTCTATCTTTACATAGTGAGGGCTGTACTTAATGAGGTTCGAGGCGTTGGAGTAGCCGGTTCCGTAGTCGTCTATCGCGGTCTTGATGTTTAATCTTACAAACCTCTGGCGTATCTTGTCTATTCCCTTGTCGTCTATCTCGGTCTGCTCGGTAAATTCAACCACCATCTTCTCCATAAGCTCGCCGTACTGGGTCACAAGCCCCTCCCAATCCTCATCGGTAAGGGCGTAGGAGCTTATCGAGTTCACAAACAGGCGGCGCTTCTTGAATATATCCTGATGGCGCTCTATTATTGCGAGGCCGTTTTTCATCGTGGCCTTTTCGATGTCGTAGAGTCTGCCGGTCTTTTCGGCGCAGTCGAGTATTTCAAGCGGGTTCATAGCTATGCTGCTGTCGGTGCGCATCAGCATTTCATACGCAACTACCTCGCCGTCCTTTGCGCTTACTATCGGCTGGAAGTGGTAGATAAACAGGTTCTCGTTCATCAGCCTGAAGAATCTGCTCATCTTCTCGTATTCGGTCTTGTTCAGGTCGTACTGCTCGGACGAATAGCTTACTATATTTCCCTTGCCCGAGAGGTTAGCCTGATAGAGGGCAAATTCCGCAGTAGAGGTCCTGCGGTCGAAAGCAAGCCCCTCGGCGCCTATGCCGGCGTTAAAGGTTATGTAAATTTCGCCCGTTCCCGTTTCGCCGAGGCGTTTGGCCTGGCCGCTGTTTTCAACCGCTTCTTTAACGCGGTTCAAAAGCTCCTCGGGCTCCTCGCTGATCTCGGGAACATACAGCCAATAGGAATCCCTGTGGTCTGCGCAAAGCGTCGCGCCCTCGGGAGAATTGGCGACAACGCAGGCGAGGATTCCGAAGATCTGATATTCCTCAAGATCGCGGTGATCTGAGCGTGAAAACTCGAGCAAAGCGAGCATAGAGCGCTTTTTATTCATCGAGACCATATTTGAAAGCAGACTTTTCTCGACCATAGGAACGACGCTTTTTGCCTGAGCGCCCGAGAAGTCGTAATGCCAGCGCAGAATGCCGGCGGTATAGTTTCTGTCCTGAAAAACCGTTTTGGGAACAAGCCGTGCAAACGTCGACGTATCGCTCTGCAAAATGGCAAGAAAATCGAGCATAGCGTCATAATCGGGCGCAACGTCGGTCTCGGTGAGCTTCACCGAGTTGGCGTCAAGATATGCTTTCTTTTCGTTGTGGTCGAGTATAAAGCCGCCTATTTCGGGGCAAATCTTCATGATATTGCTCCAACCCACGCCGAATATCTCATCCCATATCGCACTATGCGGATCTTTCATTTCGCTCATCTCGCTTTTCGGTAATTTAGCTAACTGCATAAGTATACGATTTTAATGTAACATATTTTTGTCAAAATGTCAATAACTTTTTGTGGGAGGATGTGGCCGAAGCGGCCGCATCAAGAAGATAGGTATTAGATGTTAGATGTTAGAACGCTCTGTTCAGGACGGGTGGAACAGAGTGCGGCCGATGGGAGCGTACGTTCCGCTTTGGCACGGTTTCTCACCCATACACCCTGACCAAAAGAAACAGCGGCCTTACGGCCGCGAAAAGGGGCCCCGCAAAGCGCAGCTTTGTGGGGAAAAGCCGGAGCGACGAAGCGAGCGAGAGGCGGCATTGAGCGCATAAGCGTGAAAATGTCGCCGCGAACGATACGGAGTCCGCGACGGCGCGGCGACGGGAATCGTAACCAGCAGAAGCGTTATTTCTATCCGCTCGACCGCCCTCGGCGTAAATGATTGCCTCGGTTGTCTTGCGGAGAAATAATCGCGTCTGCAGCAGAAGCGTTATTTCTTGCCGTTCGCTCTCGCTCGCCATAAAGGCTCGGCTCGCGGAGCTCACGGAGAAATAATCGCATCTGCGTGACCCAAAGCGCACGTACTTTCGTTAATCTACAGAAACTTGCCATTGTCATGCATTCTGCCCCTCAAATCATCTCGTTAGCGCTTTGGCACGGTTTCTCGCCCATACACCAACCACTAACCAAAAATAATGACATCCTTGCGGATGTCATTATTTTTGGTGGAGGCGACGGGAATCGAACCCGTGTCCGAAAACCCTTCCGAAAAACTTTCTACGAGTGTAGCTTATCATTTATTCTCCTCCTCATAAGCGTCGGTAAGCAGACTCTTATTCGGAGCAGCCCGCAATACATTTCCGGAATACGGGCGTCAACCGGAAACGTTCACCACTGAGCGACGCCCAGACTTAAGCCGTGGTACTCTTAAGCAGGACGAGCGGCATTAAGCAGCCGCTAAAAGATTATTATTGTTGTCGTTTAAAATTAAACTACGCCATTTTAAAGAGATACGGCGTCGTCTCTACTCGCTTATTTTACTTCGGGATCCCCGTCGAAACCTTGACGCCCCCATGAACTTTTTACATCTTTATTATACACCGTTTTTGAAGAAAATGCAACCCCGGTCAGAAGACAGAAGTCAGAAATCAGAAATCAGATTTTATAAATCGGGTTTTTGAGATATATTTAAAGATCGTTGTCATTCACCCGGTCAGGTCATAGCTTATACACAGCAGGGCTATGATACCGTCAAAAAGGCAGAAGACAGATGTCAGAAATCAGAAATCAGATTTTATAAATCGGGTTTTTGAGATATATTTAAAGATTTTTATCATTCACCCGGTCAGGTCATAGCTTATACACAGCAGGGCGATGATGCCGTCAAGGGGAACGCTGCCGTCAAGAATGACGGTCAGCCAATGTTCCTTGCTCATGTGGTACGCCGGGAAGTACCCCTTTTTAAGTATCAGCGAGCCTATAAGCGCCGGGTCGCACTTTACGTTCAGGATATCCGCGGGTTCGTCGCTTTCAATCCCGAGCCTGCGCAGGCTGATCTTCATTATAAGCCCGTACCATTTCCTGCTTTTGCCGTGGCGAAGCACAGCGTATTCCGGCTCGTCGTCCCATGGGTAATCCGGCTCGGTGCCGAAATAATCCTTTGCGTATTTGAGGATCTCACTTCGCAGCGTCGTCATTTTTTCGCCTCTTTATACGCCTTTATCGCTTCTTCAACGCTTATGCCGTCGACGGTCAGGCCGGTTATGTCGCAATTTTCAAGGGCGGCGTTCGCAAGACAGCAGTTGCTGAGCTTTGAGCCGTAAAGGTTTGAACAGCGTATATCCGCGCCGACCATATTTACCCCCGAGAGGTTCGATTCGTCAAGATCTATATCATAAAGCTTTGAGCCGGCCATTTTAACGTCGGTCAGTACCGATTCCGTGAGTGTGCAGTTGTTCAGCTGAGAGCGTGTCATCAGCGCGCCGTCAAGGACCGAGCCCGTCATATTGACCCCGCAGAAGCTTGCCCCCGAAAAGTTCACCGACCCCTCGGCGTTCTCGATTTTCTCGTCCTCGGCGGGGTCAAAATCAGGGTTGCCGAACACCGCGCCGGACATATCCGTATCTCTGAAAGTTGATCCGCTCAAATCAACTCGGTCAAAGGCGGCGCCCTTCATTTCGACGCAGGATCTTTTCTCTTTTTCGCATATTTCACAGCTGCCGAATTTCGCCCCGTTAAGCTCGACGCATTTAAACTCCGCGCCGGTCATATTCACCGCCGAATATTTCGCGCCGGAGAGGTTTATGTCGCTGTATTCGGCTTCTGAAAGATTTATGTCGCTGTATTCGGCCTTTGAAAGATTTATGTTGTTGAATTTTGCGTCCGAGAGGTCCAGGTCGTCAAAAACGGCGTTCGGAAGACAGGCGTGTTTAAGCTCGAACGGCTTTTCAGCCGCCTTGCCCTCTTCGGGAACTTTGCCGACATATTCCGAAACGGCCTCGAGGGGCTTGCGCTCCCTCGGCGGGATTTTTTCCTTCGGCTCGCCTATCGGCAAAAGCGCCACCGGGGTATGCTTAGGCGGAATATTAAATATCTCGCAGAGTTTATCCTGCTTATACATTCCGATAATACAGCCGCCAAGGCCCATCTCCGTAGCTTTTAAAAGCATATTTTCCATCGCGAGCGACGTATCCTGCATAGGAAATTTTCTCGCCCTGTCGCCGAAGCGCGAAACTATGCCGCTGTCGTCGGTGCATACGATTATTACCGCGGGCGCGGCGGCTATCCATTCGGCGCAGACGTCCTTAAGCTTTGCGCGTTCGCCGTCATCAGCCAAAACATAAAAATACCACGACTGCATATTGCACGCCGACGGCGCAAGTATCCCCGCGCCGATCACGGCCTCTATCTCCTCCCGCGTGAGCCTGCGATCGGTAAACTCGCGGGTGCTCCGCCTCTCCTCCAAAGCTTTCTGTAATTCCATACTGTCTGCCTTCCTTTCGGGTTTGGTGCTTATATCTGCAAAACCGCCGGCCTCTGCTCCTGACGCAGCCCCCGAGCGAAGCCCGCCCCGCCGCGCCTGCGGCGCGCGGGGCCGGCGCGCCGCAGG
>CANRHA010000087.1 GCA_947630315.1 uncultured Clostridia bacterium | reverse complement strand
CGACACTTCCGGCAGATCAAGACCCTCTCTTAAAAGGTTTATGCCGACCAAAACGTCAAACTCGCCGAGCCTTAAATCGCGTATGATCTCCATTCTCTCTATCGTGTCGATGGAGTGGTGCATGTACCTAACCTTTATGCCTACGTTCTGAAGATATTGGGTGAGGTCCTCGGCCATCTTTACGGTCAGGGTCGTTACAAGCACCCTCTCGCCTTTTTCGGCGCGCTGGTTTATCTCAAGTATAAGGTCTTCTATCTGACCCTGAGTGGGCCTGACCTCTATAAGCGGATCAAGCAGGCCGGTCGGGCGGATTATCTGTTCGACTATCGCCTCGGAATTTTCCTTTTCAAACGGCCCCGGGGTCGCCGAAACAAATATCGCCTGATTTATGCGGGAATAAAATTCGTCAAACGTAAGCGGGCGGTTATCGAGCGCAGACGGCAGTCTGAACCCGTAATCAACAAGTATATTCTTGCGCGCCCTGTCTCCGGCAAACATTCCCCTTACCTGCGGCAGGGCAACGTGGGATTCGTCAACTATCAGCAAAAAATCCTTCGGGAAGAAGTCGAGCAGAGTAAACGGGACCGCGCCCGGCTCGCGCCTTGCAAGAACGCGGGAATAGTTCTCTATACCGCTGCAAAAGCCGACTTCCTCGAGCATTTCCATATCGTACTTCACGCGTTGTTCTATTCTCTGGGCCTCTATGAGCTTATCCTGAGAGCGGAAAAATTCGACCCTCTCGCGCATCTCGGCTTCAATATCCTCTATTGCGTCGTGAAGCTTATCCTTGCCGGTGATATAATGAGACGCGGGGAAAATGGGCGCATGGGCAAGCGAACTTATGACCTCGCCGGTAACGGTATTTATTTCGTTGATGCGGTCTATTTCATCGCCGAAAAATTCCACCCTTATAGCGGTATCGTTAGAACCCGACGGGAAAATTTCAACTACGTCTCCCCTGACGCGGAAGCGGTTGCGCTGAAAATCGACGTCGTTGCGCTCATACTGTATAGAAACAAGCTCGCTTATAAGCTCGTCACGGCTCTTGGTCATTCCTCGGCGCAGGGATACTATCTGATCCTTATACTCCTCGGGGTCGCCAAGGGAATATATACAGCTTACCGACGCGACAATAACGACGTCTCTGCGCTCGGAAAGCGCGGCCGTCGCGGAATGTCTGAGGCGGTCTATCTCGTCGTTTACGTCGGAATCCTTCTCGATATATACGTCCGTCGCCGGGATATACGCCTCGGGCTGATAATAATCATAATAGCTCACGAAAAACTCTACCGCGCTGTCGGGGAAAAACTCGCGAAATTCGGAGCAGATCTGCGCGGCAAGGGTCTTATTCGGTTCTAAGATCAGCGTGGGGCGGTTTATTTCGGCGATAACGTTAGCCATGGTAAATGTTTTACCCGAGCCGGTAACGCCCATGAGGGTCTGGTTTCTCTTTCCCTCGCGGATCCCCTTTACAAGCTCGGCTATGGCCTGGGGCTGATCGCCGGTGGGTTTATATTCACTTTTCAGTACAAATCGATCCATATAAAAACAGAATGTCGGAACGCAAGAAGGCGGAGCTTCTTGGAGAGGTTGGGGCAAATGAAGGGCGGAGCCGCCGCAGCGCCTTCGGCGCTGCCGCCGCGCGCCGAAGGCGCGCGGGCGCGCAGGCGGAGCCTGCGCGAGCGGGTCCGCGCGGGGTCGGGGTAAGCAGAAAGCCGGGTGAGGGCATGCGTGGGGCGGCGGGAGGGTAACAGAAGGAGCAGAAGGGTGGGGCTACCTGCGCCGCAAAGCCGCGGGTATGCGCCGGCTTACAGGGCCTGCTTGAGGGCCTGGGCGAGCTGGTCGGGGCACGAGGTTCCCTTCATGCCGCAGGTGGTGTGTTCGAGCCGCTCGATAACGTCTTCGACCTTCATGCCGCGCACGAGCTGGGAAATTCCCTTCAGGTTGCCGTTGCAGCCGCCGGTGAATTTGACGTCCTTTACTATGCCGTCCTCTACGGTGACGTTTATGAGCCGCGAACAGGTTCCGGTCGTTTTGTATTCGATTTCCATGGTTGAGTCCTCCTTTATATTTTATACTCTGTTGAAGTATATCCCTTTTTTGAAAAGCTGTCAAGCTTGATTGGCACGTAGACGTGGCCGAAAAGAAGATAGATGTTAGATATTAGATGTTAGAGTTTAAGGTGTCACCTTCGGTGACGGATTTGAATTAAGCGAATGATGCGGGCGCTGCCCATGACTGAGCTTAAGGCGCAGGGCGGCAGATATGGGCAACGCTCCCCTGCCCCTTACGGCGCCGTGCGGGTAAGTCATGGCTGAGCGGGGGCGGCTCTTACGCAGGTGGCTGCGAAGCCGTCACCCCGCCGGGGCGGAGCCGCCGCAGCGCCTGCGGCGCTGCGCCACGCGCCGTAGGCGCGTGGGCGCGCAGGCTTCGCCTGCGCGCACGGCTCCGCCCCGGCGGGGGGTCTGCAGAAGGCCAAAGAAAAGCCGCTCAGCCCCCGGCGTCGGCGGGCAAAGGTAGCAGAAGGAGCAGCGGCCATAGGATACATTCCGCCCGCCCTGCGGCGATATGCCGCCATTAGTTTGCGCCGCCGAAAAGCTTTTTAACAAACTCCGGCTCGGATATGCTGAACGTCCTGCCGCTGAGGTAGCCGAGCAGCCCGCACGGGTCGGTCTCAAAGGTAAGGCTGTAGGCGCACAGGGCCTGATATTTCATACGGTATCTTCGGTTGATCTCGTTGCGGCCGTACTTTCCGTCTCCGAGGATAGGGCAGCCGATGTACGCGGTATGCACCCTGATCTGGTGGGTCCTGCCCGTTTCAAGCTCGACCTCCAAAAGCGAAAGCTCCCCCGCAGTTTTTATGACCCGGTAATGAGTTATCGCGGTTTTGGGGCCCGGCGTGCGGGTCTTTCTCACATAAACGGTGTTTTCTGCTTCAACCTTTTCGAGATATGTCTCGATCCTGCCGGAACGCTCGCGCGGACAGCCGACTACCGCGCAGAGGTACTTCTTCTTTAATTTATGAGAACGTATAGCCTCGTTAATGATACGCAGGCTCTCGGCGTTCTTTGCGCATACGACTATCCCCTCCGTGTTGCGGTCGAGCCGGTTGCACAGCGCCGGTGCGAAGCTCTGTTCTTCAGAGGGGTCATATTCGCCTTTTTTGATGAGGTAGGCTGTTATGCGGTTGATCAGCGTATTGCGCGAATTTTCGTTATCCTCATGAACAACAAGCCCCTGGGGCTTATAGGCGAGCAGGATATTTTCATCCTCAAAAACAACGTCAACAGAGGCCGGAACGTCTTCGAGGCTGTCCTTTGGGGCGTCGCTGAAATACTCGTCCGAGATGTACATTCTGAGGGAGTCGCCCTCGCTGAGGCGCGTGGAGATCTCACAGCGTTTGCCGTTGAGCTTGATTTTCTTTTCGCGGAGAAATTTGTACATTTTTCCCCCGGCGATCGCGGGCACGGCCTTTGCGATAAACCTGTCAGCGCGCTGTCCTGCGTCGTTTTTGCCTATGATAAACTCCCTCATTTTCGCGCCCCCTCCGCTTCGCGTTTTCAACGATTTTATTATATCATTACAGAGGCGGTTGTCAAGATGGGCGCGGGTAGAAGACAGAGATCAGAGGGCAGAAAACGAAACCTCCGTCCTGGGGTGGGAGGGGCATGGCAAACCCGCCTGAACCAACATTATACACCTGCGTCATCATTAAAAAAGGTATTCGTAAATTCCCTTGCGAAAATTTACAAATACCCTTTTCCCAAACTCAGGCAGCCTCCCCCTGTCACGCCCGCCTGTCAGAGAGCGCTCTATCTTCTACCCTCTACCCTCTGACTCCCCACTCTCCGCTGAGGAAGTCTACGCGGTCGCGGACCCAGTTTATCAACGTCTTTGCGCCGCCCGAACGGCGGGTACCGTCCTTGTTGAACTCGTCGGCGTTGTTTATTACCGTTTGCTCGACCTCGTCGATCGTCTCATTTATATATTGCAGCCTTTCCTGCCACTTTTGCCTTACAAGATCGCGGAACCAATCTGCGGAATAGAAGAGGATAAGCCAAGGGTTCGAGCGGTCGCCCCAGTGGTTCACAAAATAGCTGTCCTTGAATCTTGCCGCGTAAAGGCCGCCGTCAGCTTCGCTTGAATAGTCAAAGTACGCCCAGTCGAAATCCCATGGCGCAACCATAGTCACCCTGTCGTATACGGGGTCGGGGCCGAAATCGACCGCAAAGAAGAAGCTCCCTCCGCCGACGTCCTGATCGTTTACTATTTCGTAGAGGATATACATGTCGACGACCGACTCTATATCAAATACCTGGCTCACGCATTCATATGCCGAGGAGAACTCGTCCTGTGCGGGAACAAGCTCATAGCCTTCGCCGATCTTATAGTATTCCCCGTCGCGTATCGCCCTCATCGGTATCTCCCAGGCGATCTCAAAGTACCTCTCTATAAAGTCGAGCTGTTCGTCGCTGTAAAGATCGTTTTTAACCGAATACGCGTACTTCTTCGGAACCCTCGACGTGCCGAAAACATCCGTTATCTCCTCTTTGTTGAAGTTCAGCCAGAAGTACGGGTGATCGTCATCGGTGGCGTAGTTGTCAAGCTCTACAAGATACCCTATGTCGGTGCCTGTGTAGTTTTCGGGCGCCTCGTTCAGGTCTACCCTCTCCGAATTTGCCTGAGTCTGCTCGCAAAGAAGGTAAACGCCCTTGTATTCCTCATTGATGTACAGCTGGACGAATGTCGAATCGGAGCTGAAGTAATCGCCGTTGTTTATCGCCTTTGCAAGCTTAAAGGCCATGTAGTTCTCTATCGCCGCCTCATATGACTTCAACAGCACCCATGACTTGCAGCGGGCAAAATCGTTCAGCCCGAGCATAGACTGACTTTCGGTGAATTTTATTCTGTATGAGACCTGGTTTTTGCGGATCCAATCCGCGTCGCCGTAGTTTGCGCTTGCGTTTCCGCGGACCCTCACCCCGGCCGTAGCCGCGTCGAGCTTATATACGCTGTCGCAGTTCATCACCTCGATAAAGCTGTCCACATAATCGTCAAGCGAAACTATCTCCCTCTCCCCTGCCGTAGATATATGAACAATCGGGAAATTCGTCTCTGAACAGATTTTTGTATAGTACCCCTCGCGGTGCTCGCGGTCTACCCGAAATTCCTCGTAGATCTCGTCCGGGTCGTCTACGCTCAGGTCAAGCCCCTCGCGCCAGTCGTCAACTATCATTCCGTCCGCCCCGGGCTGCTGAGCCGGCTGAGTCTGAGTAACGTCGGGCTGGGGCTCTGTATCGGTAACAACAGGCTGCGGCTCGCTGTCCGTAACGGCCGGCAAAGGCTCGTCCTGCACAGGAGTATCCGGCGAAGAGCCGTCAACAATATTATCGGGAATATTCGGGTCGGTCTGCGCCGGAAGATTTATCTCGGGTCTTTCGGTCTCGGCCGATGTGCCGGCGCTGATATTATCGTTTCCCGGCGCCGCACAGGAGCAAAGCATTGTCGCACCCACGGCCGCCGCGGTAATTATCGCAAAAAATTTTCTGAAAAACATATATAAGCCCCCACTTGAGGAAAATTTCGTATATGACAATTATACCAACCGCCGTGGAAAATTTCAATAACAAAGCGGTTACAAATGAAAAAATTAAGAAAAATTAAGGAATCCCCCGCCGTTCGCCGCGTGGGGCAAATTCCGATCGCTGATCTCTGACCTCTGATCTCTGCCGGGGCCCGGGCGAAGCCCCGGCGGCCCGCAGGGCCGCCGCAGCGGCAGCGGAGCTGCCGCCGGCCCCGCGCGCAGCGCGGGGCGGGCTTCGCCCGGGGTCGCGGCCGCGCTCCCGCCCATATGAGAGCCGCGAGACCTTAAGCCCGGCCGGCGCGACGGAGCGAGCGAGCGGCGGCAGGGGGGAAGGATTAAATGCCGCCGCGAGGGATGCGGAGTCCGCGCCGGTCGGCGCCCCCAAAATTCTGCTAAGCTCTAACATCTATCATCTAATACCTAATACCTATGATGTGGGAGTGTCTATTCCGCCCACATTATCCCATACACTTAAATCCGTCGCCGAAGGCGACACCTTTAAACTCTAACATCTAACATCTAATACCTAATACCTATGATGATGCGCCCTTCGACCACATCAGACCTCTACGGGCGCCTTGACAAATCCGCGCGGCGGTAGTATAATAGCGGTTAGCGGCGCTTAACCGCACAAAAGCCGCAAAATTCGTCTGAAAAAGGTCACAATGAAAAAGGTTGAAATTTTTACCGACGGCGCTTGTTCCGGAAACCCCGGCGCGGGCGGCTGGGCGGCGGTACTGAGGTACGGCAGCCATACAAAAGAGCTTTCGGGATATGAACCCGAGACGACCAACAACCGCATGGAGCTTACCGCGGCAATAAAGGCTCTCGAAGCCTTAAAGGAACCCTGCGAGGTCACTCTTACCACCGACTCGAAATACCTCTGCGACGGCATAAACAACGGCTGGGCGGCCTCATGGCGGCTCAGGGGCTGGATAAAATCAGACAAAAAGCCCGCCCTTAACCCCGATCTCTGGTCAAAGCTTTTGGACCTTGCCGCAAAGCACAGGGTAAGCTTCATATGGGTAAAAGGCCACGCCGGCCACCCCGAAAACGAACGCTGCGACGCCCTTGCGACGGCGGAGTACAAAAAGCGGCTCGATCAGAACGCACAGGTATAAAATTATAATTTTTTCGGGATATTATTCCGGGATAAACGAGCTTTCGTCTCGCTTTACAGAAAGGACTGTTAAAATGGAAAAACGCTTTGTATATGCCGATAATTCGGCTACAACAAGGATCTCCGACGAGGTTCTTGAAGCGATGATGCCCTACCTTAAGGATCACTACGGCAACGCTTCAAGCATATATTCAATAGGCATGGACTCCGCCAGAGCTATCCTCAAAGCCCGCGAAACGGTTGCAAAGGCAATAGGCGCAAAAACCACCGAGATCTACTTTACCTCGGGCGGCTCCGAGGCAGACAACTGGGCTATAAAATGCGCGGCCGACGCCGGAGCAAAAAAGGGCAAGAGACACATTGTAACAACGGTTTTTGAACATCACGCCGTTTTACACACCTGCGAATACCTTGAAAAGCACGGCTTTGAAGTCACCTACGTCAAGGTCGATGAAATGGGTCTGGTGCACC
>CANRHA010000086.1 GCA_947630315.1 uncultured Clostridia bacterium | reverse complement strand
GAGCAGAAGGCTGCGGCAGCGGTGGCAGAAAGTTTCGGCATGTCCGATAGCCTCGATATTTTCGCAAGCCCGGTAAAAGCTTTTCTGTTTTCTGATATCTGACTTCTGACCTCTAATAGCACCCCTCCCCTTCCCGGGTAACGCTGTAGCTCACGGTTCAGCAGCGCCCCCTCCCCTCGAGGGGAGGGGGTCAGGGGGTAGGGTGATTCAAATAGCATGAGAAAATTTCCGCAAGGAAATTTACGAATACCTTTTTATAGTGTGTCAGTGGCAGGCCGTCTTACCTTTCGATAAATGAGGCACAATGAACTGGTTCAATTTAAATAGTATGAGCGCAGCGAATACCTTTTTATAGTGAGTGGACGCGCGTTGTTTGGCTTTTTCGGGTAAGGCGCACAATGAACCGGATCATTTAAGATAGCATGAGCGCAGCGAATACCTTTTTACAGGTTGGCTTATTAGCAGCCCCTTTCATTTTGCGTAGCAATGTGTGTCAACCTTAAACAGCATTCCCGTCTCGAATCCCTTTTTACAAACGCGCTGCAGCCCTCCCTTGTATCTGTCTTTCGCTCCGCTCTCCCCATCAATCGCCCCCGCCTTCTAATCCTCTTAGTCTTAATTCACAAAAATCGCCCCGAAATTTCCAACGGTTAGCCGAGGCTTTTTTTATTTTAAGTCTTGATATTCCTGCCGTAATATGTTATAATTCCGTTGTATGTATACGTCAGAGTACGTCATTTTACAGTAACGATAAATTTGAAAGGATGGATACCATGAAAAAACGCATCAGCTCAGTTCCCTTCCGCGGCACCCCCGAACAGGAGGCAAAGCTTAAAGCGGTTATCGCGGAAAAGAAAAACGTCGAGGGCTCCCTTATGCAGGTAATGCAGGAGGCTCAGGAGATTTACGGCTACCTGCCGCTCGAGGTCCAGACGATGATCGCCGAGGGCATGGGCGTGTCCGTAGAACAGGTCTACGGAATAGCTACCTTCTACGCTCAG
Organism: uncultured Clostridia bacterium; assembly: GCA_947630315.1. Classification (GTDB taxonomy): domain Bacteria; phylum Bacillota; class Clostridia; order Oscillospirales; family Ruminococcaceae; genus Faeciplasma. The sequence continues at coordinate 6,277 of CANRHA010000086.1, read as the reverse complement.
TTCGCACTCTCTCCTAAGGGCGAACACCAGATCTCCGTCTGCCTCGGAACCGCTTGCTACGTCAAAGGCTCTCAGGACATAATCGATCGCCTTTCCGAAGTTTTGGGGATCGAAGCCGGCGAATGCACCGCCGACGGCAAGTTCTCCCTTGAGGCCTGCCGCTGCATAGGCGCTTGCGGACTCGCCCCGGTCATGACCGTAGGCGAAGACGTTTACGGCAGACTTACTAAGGCCGACGTCGATACTATCCTCGCAAAATATAAGTAACTTTACCGCCGCTTTACGGCCGGCATTTATTACAGGGGTACAGATATGAAAATTTCCGATATTAAAGATCTTCTCGACGCCGAGGTCGTCTGCGGAGAGGAAAACCTTGACCACAACGTATTTTCGGCATGCGGAAGCGATATGATGAGCGACGTTTTGGCCTATGTAAAAGATCAGGCCGTACTGCTTACGGGGCTTGTGAACGCCCAGGTCATACGCACCGCCGAGATGATGGACATGGTGTGCATAGTCTTTGTGCGTTCAAAAAAACCCACGCCCGAGATGATCGAGCTTGCCCGCGAGAGCGGAATAGTTTTGATGAACACCGAAAAGCGCATGTACGAGGCGTGCGGGCTGCTTTATAAGAGCGGGCTCGTCGGAAACGGGGTCAGACATGAATGAGTCTATCAGATTCACCTTCAACGTCGACGGCTCCAACTTTACAACGGCAGGCCAGGCCTCGGTGCAGGTAAAAAAGAACCTGCGCGAGCTCGGCATACCGCCCGAGGCGATAAGGCGGGTCTCAATAGCTATGTACGAGGGCGAGATCAATATGGTCATCCACGCCCACGGCGGCACCGCCGAAGTAATAGTCTATGAGGATAAAATAGTTATAGTCCTTTCGGACCGCGGGCCGGGAATACCCAACGTCGAGCTTGCGATGAAAGAGGGCTACTCTACCGCTCCCGATAATATCCGCTCTTTGGGATTCGGCGCCGGAATGGGCCTGCCGAATATGAAAAGATATACCGACGATATGAAGATAGACACCGAAATAGGAGTAGGCACCACCATAACCATGACGGTAAATTTCTGATACATAGTGCGGTGAAACAATGAACACATATGAACATTCCGTCTCGCTCGACCCGTCGCGCTGCACCGGCTGCACGACCTGCATAAAGCGCTGCCCGACCGAGGCCATAAGGGTCGACAACGGCAAAGCCTCAATAAACCCCGACCGCTGCATCGACTGCGGCGAATGTATAAGGGTGTGCCAGAACCACGCCAAAATAGCTACCTGCAACAAGCTCGACCACCTCTATGACTACAAGTGGCGGATAGCCCTTCCGGCGCCGACGCTTTACGGCCAGTTCGAGGGCCTCGACGACGTCGATTACGTTTTGCAGGGGTTGCTCGACATGGGCTTCAACGACGTCTACGAGGTCTCGCAGGCCGCCGAGATAGTTTCGGAATATACAAGGCTCTACCTTAAAACCGAGGGCATAAAAAAGCCGGTCATCAGTTCGGCCTGCCCGGTAATAGCAAGGCTTATAGCCCTAAGATTCCCCTACCTGAAAGACAACCTGCTGCCGATACTTCCGCCGATGGAGATAGCCGCCGTCGAGGCGAGAAAAAAGGCGAAGCGCGAACACCCCGAGCTCAAGGACGAAGATATAGCGGTCTGCTTTATATCGCCCTGCCCGGCAAAGACGAGCTACGTAAAAAACGGGTTCGGCTCCTATAAATCGGCGGTGGACCTCGTTGTATCCATGTCGGATATATACTTCTCGCTTCTGAACCATATGAGCCGCGACAAGGTCCCCGAACCGGTCTCAAATTCCGGCATGATCGGCATAAGCTGGGCTACGTCGGGCGGAGAGGCCGCCGCGATATTCAACGACAAATACCTTGCGGCCGACAGCATCGAAAACGTCGTAGAGATGCTCGATCAGATAGAAAACGGAACCATTCCGCCGCTCGAGTTTATCGAACTCAACGCCTGCACAGGCGGCTGCGTGGGCGGGGTAATGACCGTTGAAAACCCGTTTATAGCTAAGGCAAGGCTCCAGACCCTGCGCAGATATATGCCGGTGTCTCAGAACTTCTTAGGCCCCGACGACAGGTATATCCCTCCCGAGCTTTTCTTTGAGGACGTTCCCGATTATAAGCCGATGAACCGCCTCGGCGGCTCAATAGGCGAATCGATGAAGATGATGTCAGACATTCAGAAGCTTCGGGACGAGCTTCCGGGAATAGACTGCGGCTCCTGCGGGGCGCCGAACTGCCGGGCTTTTGCCGAAGACGTTGTAAAGGGCGAGCGTTCGCTTGAAAGCTGCATTATAAGGGCGCACCGAATCGCAAACGGCGAGCCGGTAAGACCTAAAAACGACACTCACGAAAGGGGCTGATACCGTGACCGTAAAAGAGCTCAGCGAGACCCCGGGCTTTAAGGCTATATGCCTGCCCGACCCCGAACGCAGGATTGAGGGCGGATACTGCGGCGACCTTTTGAGCTGGGTCATGGGCAGGGCGAAAGCCTCGCAGGCGTGGGTGACGATAATGTCGAACATGAATATAGCCGCCGTGGCAACTTTATGCGACACAGCGGTGATAGTCCTCTCGGAGGGCGTACAGCCCGACAGCGGCGTTGCCGAAACGGCAGATTCAAGGGGGATAAACTTAATATCCACCGACATGCCCACCTTTGAAGCCGCCGCCGCGATATCAAAGCTCATATGAGCAGGTACTACTACGACCTTCATATCCATTCCTGCCTGTCGCCCTGCGCAGATAACGACATGACCCCGGCAAATATCGCCGGGACCGCAACGCTGGCCGGCATACAGATAATGGCGCTTACCGATCACAACTCGGTAAAAAACTGTCCGGCGTTCTTTAAGGCTTGTAAAAAATACGGAGTCATCCCGGTTGCCGGAATGGAACTTACGACCGCCGAAGACATTCACGTTGTCTGCCTTTTTGAAGATCTTGAAAGCGCGCTGAGTTTCGGCGAGGAGGTCGACGGCCGCAGGGTGCTGATACCCAACAGGGTCGATATTTTCGGCGACCAGAGGATAATGGACGACGAGGAAAACATTATAGGCACAGAGGAAAACATTCTTCCGAACGCGACCGAAATAAGCGTTGACGAGGCGCCGAAGATAGTTGAAAAATACGGCGGCGTATGCTACCCCGCTCATATCGACCGGCAGGCGAACGGAATAATCGCCACCCTCGGAACCTTTCCGGAAAGCCCGCCGTTCAGATGCGCCGAGCTTCACGATAAGGAAAAAATTCCGCCCCACCTCGAAAAGTATCCCATTTTAAGAGACAAGCTCATAGTGGTAAGTTCTGACGCTCACTACCTTTGGGATATCCGCGACGCCGACGCCTTTATCGAAATAGACGACGAGCCGTATTCATCGGCGCTGGTCAGAAAAAGGCTCATCGAAAAATTAAGGGCAGGAGGGTGAAATTATGAAGGAGCTTTCGCTGAATATCCTTGACGTCGCAAAAAATTCGGTCAAGGCGGGCGCGAAAAACGTTGAAATAGCCATAACCGAGACCGACGACACCCTTACGATATCGATTTCGGACGACGGCTGCGGAATGACGCCGGAATTTTTACAGAACGTTACCGACCCGTTCTGCACCACCCGCACCACCCGGCCGGTGGGATTGGGGATACCTTTATTAAAGCTTGAGGCCGAACAGACCGGCGGCGGGCTTAAAATATCCTCCCGGCACATAAGCGATCACCCCGACGACCACGGAACCGTTACGACCGCGGAGTTCAAAAAGAACCATATCGACATGACCCCGCTCGGCGACGTCTGCGGCTCGGTCATAACGCTTATCCAGGGCAGCCCGGATATAGATTTTCTGTTTACACATACCGGCCCCGGGGTCTCGGTGAGGCTCGATACAAAAGAGTTAAGAGAGGTCTTGGGCGACGAGGTCCCGCTTGACAACGCCGAGGTTTTAATGTGGATAACCGAGAATTTAAAGGAACAGTACGCCGGGGCGTAGGAAATTAAAATGAGGCAAAAACGCGGGAAGAATGAGCGCCCGCAGATCAGAAAAGGGTTTAAGGCGTAAAGTCATAAACATAAGAAAAATTTAATTAACGATAGAAAGGACGAAACACTATGAAATCATTAGCAGAACTCGCAGCAATCAGAGAAAAGATGAAAAACAGGGTTATCCTGCGCGAAGGCCAGGGCGATATCCGCGTTGTAGTCGGAATGGCGACTTGCGGCATAGCGGCTGGCGCCAGACCGGTTCTTTCGGCTTTTGTCGAGGGCGTTGCGAACGAAGGACTCTCGGACAAGGTCACGGTTACTCAGACCGGCTGCATCGGCATTTGCCAGTATGAGCCTGTCGTAGAGGTTTTCGAGGCCGGAAAAGAAAAGGTCACCTACGTTAAGATGACCGCCGACAAGGCAAAGGAAGTAATCGAGAAGCACCTCAAGGGCGGCAGCCCGGTCGTTGAATACACGATCGGCAACAACCAGTAAGAAAATCATTTAGGAGGTATATAAAAATGATTCGAGCACAAGTGCTGATCTGCGGCGGTACGGGCTGCACCTCGTCGGGTTCAAAGGCGATACAGCAGGCATTCACCGAGCAGATCGAGATCGCGGGGCTTTCCGAAGAGGTCAAGCTCGTGCAGACCGGCTGTTTCGGTCTCTGCGCTTTAGGCCCCGTTGTGATCATCTATCCCGACGGCACATTCTATTCAAGAGTAACCCCCGAGGACGTATCCGAAATAGTTTCGGAGCACCTTCTCAAAGGCCGCGTTGTTGAGCGCCTTGTTTACGCCGATACCGGCGAAGCGGTCGAAAACGTTGCCGACGTTTCCCTCTCGGACACCGCCTTCTACAAGTCCCAGCACCGCGTAGCGCTTCGCAACTGCGGCGTTATCAACCCCGAGAACATCGACGAGTACATAGCGATGGACGGCTACCAGGCTCTCGGCAAGGTTTTGACCGAGATGACCCCGGAAGAAGTTATCGACGTCGTTCTTAAGTCGGGCCTTCGCGGCCGCGGCGGCGCGGGCTTCCCCACCGGACGCAAGTGGAGCATGGCGAGGACTTTAGTTCCCGACGCCGACCAGAAGTATGTATGCTGCAACGCCGACGAAGGCGACCCGGGCGCGTTTATGGACCGTTCGGTTTTGGAGGGCGACCCCCACGCCGTTTTGGAGGCTATGGCGATAGCGGGCTACGCTATCGGCGCAAACCAGGGCTTTATATATGTAAGAGCCGAGTATCCTATAGCCGTAAGCCGCCTCAGAATAGCGATTCAGCAGGCGCATGAATACGGCCTTTTGGGCAAGAATATCTTCGGAACCGGTTTTGACTTTGACATCGAGTTAAGACTCGGCGCGGGCGCTTTCGTCTGCGGCGAGGAGACCGCGCTCATGACCTCTATCGAGGGCAAGAGAGGCGAGCCGAGGCCGAGGCCCCCGTTCCCGGCGGTAAAGGGTCTGTTCGGCAAGCCCACTATCCTCAACAACGTTGAGACCTACGCGAATATCCCCCAGATAATCTTAAAGGGCGCCGATTGGTTCGCATCTATGGGCACCGAAAAATCAAAGGGCACAAAGGTATTTGCCCTCGGCGGAAAGATAAAGCACACCGGCCTTGTCGAGGTACCTATGGGCACCACCTTAAGGCAGATAGTCGAGGAGATAGGCGGCGGCATCCCGAACGGAAAGAAGTTCAAGGCTGCCCAGACCGGCGGACCTTCCGGCGGATGCATTCCCGCGGAGCACCTTGACGTTCCGATAGACTACGACAACCTCATCGCCATCGGCTCGATGATGGGCTCGGGCGGACTTATAGTTATGGACGAGGACAACTGTATGGTAGATATCGCCAAGTTCTTCCTCGAATTTACCGTAGACGAGTCCTGCGGAAAGTGCACGCCCTGCCGCGTAGGCACCAAGAGACTTCTTGAAATGCTTACAAAGATAACCGAGGGCAAGGGCACTATGGAAGACCTCGACGAGATGGAACAGCTCTGCTACTACATCAAGAACAACGCCCTCTGCGGACTCGGCCAGACCGCCCCGAACCCTGTTCTTTCGACCCTGCGCTACTTCAGAGACGAATATGTCGCTCATATCGTCGATAAGAAGTGCCCGGCCGGCGTCTGCAAGAAGCTCCTCACCTACAAGATCGACCGCGAAAAGTGCATAGGCTGCGGAATGTGCGCGCGCCAGTGTCCTGCAAGCGCGATCTCGAAGACCGACTACACCGCCCCCGGCAAAAAGCTCCCCGCT